>JADBZH010000066.1 GCA_020402585.1 Phenylobacterium sp.
CGATCCTGTGCGAGGTCTTGTCGCCGCCCTGCGGCTTGGGGCGGGCATGGCCCTGCAGGCGGCGCAACTGGTCACAGCGGATCACGCTGGCCGCGCTCACCCCAAACCGAGCCGCCGCGCCCCGTCGGCTCAGCCCGGCGTCCACCGCCGCCAACGCCCGATCTCGAAGATCACATGACAAAGGATGACCCATGCATGCCGGCCTCCTTCACCAGCATGCAGCTTGAATCACCCCATCACTGATTTGGGAATCCCTCCCGATTCACAGCGCAGGGAAACCGCTCTAATTCGGAGATGTTGTCAAGTCACGGGCCTTGCCAAGGTGTAAACTGCTACTTAACCTACTGCTCAGCCAGTCTGAGGATTTTTAGATGAAACGCTCCCTTATCGTAGCAATCAACTCCTATGAATATGAGGCCGACTTACGAGGGTGCCTAAACGACGCCGAACTCTTGTCGAATTTATTGATCACTCAATATGGCTTTCATGACGTTGGCACTCTCGTAGAGAATAACGCAACACGGGAACGCATCCTGCACGCGCTCACCAATCTCTTGGCCGTGGATGACGATGAGATCGACCCCGTCCGACATTTTCATTTCTCGGGTCATGGGTCACGGGTCATGGACAGAGACAACGATGAGATTATTGATCAAGCCGATGAGGTGCTTTGTCTATCAGACTACCGATACTCTAATCCACAATCCTATATTAAAGATGATGATCTGAGAGAGGCCTTCAATATTCCGTCCTTGAATTCCGGTGCATGTAGACTTTATGTTACTCTTGATTCGTGTCACTCTGGCACTGGAACTCGATCCGTTGGAGAAAGTTGGGTTAAGATTGAAGAGGAATTTGAATACGATAGGGAGGTTTCGCTTGCCGCGTCATTAGCCGACTTCAAACTCGGCGACGAAGCCTTAGCACGCTATGCTATGGGCCGCGAGGCAAGTGACGACCCTTCTTTGCAGGAACAAGCATCTAACGGAACACTTAACGTCGCAAGAGTAGAACCTGATAACCACTTACTGTTCAGCGGTTGTTCAAGCGCGCAAAAATGCAAAGATGCTCCCATTAACGGAGGATTTTACGGTGCTTTCACGTTCGCTTTCGTGGAAATTCTGCGCTCAAATCCAAACATAAGCTGGCGGGCGCTCCATCAACAGACCTTAGATAATGTTAAGAATTATTCTCAGAACCCTCAGCTTGAGGGTTCTGAGATAACGAAAGATCGTCCGGTCTTTAGTTAACCAACTACCGATGCTTGGTGCAGACCTCGACCTTTACTCTAACGTCCCCGAAATTTCGCTCGGTTGTAATGCAAGATTCGCCGCCCCGATCCCCAAGGAAAGGCTGCGTTTCCGCCACGAACTCAGTCCTGGGGCCAATGATACAACGACCGTCCTCGTCTATATCATAGCGGCCACAAAGGAGCCTGAGCATCCTACTGTCCAAGTCTTGCTTTGCGATTGGATCCATATCGCGGACCTTCAGCCCATCTCCGTCGGCGATTATTTGAACTCGAATTTCATCGGACACGCTTCTCTCCTCTCGTGATTTATCGAATGGTCTAGCATAGGCCCTGTCTTTTCCAAGACCTATATTGACCTTTCATTCGCGTTGCATTCCCGATGGAATCTTTCGGCAACCTGACGGCGCAAGTCCCGCGACGCTTTGACCTTCGACCATGCGCTAGAGGCGCAGGGCCTTCTCGAGGGCCAGGGCCAGGGACACGCAGGCCGAGAAGGTCAAAAGGGTCATCAGGGCCGGATAGCGGGACAGGGTCTGGGGTGCCCTGTCGAACAGCCAGGCGGCGAGATAGGCCGCGATGAACCCGCCGATGATCCAGTCTGCTGCGAGGTAGTCCCGCGCCAGGAGAAGGCCGCCGCCCGCCAGGGGCGGCAGCATGGCGGCGGCCAGGCGCAGGAAGCGCGGCGGCTCGCGGACGGACTCCTGACTCCAGCGGATTCCGCCGAGAAAGCCGAGCACGACTGCGGACCAGGTCAGGAGCACATGGATGGCGGCGAAACGCAGGTCGGCAGGCCCGAAGGCATACACGACGGCGGCGACCGGAAAGCCAGCGAGACCGACCAGGGCCAGGACCCAGACCGGTGCGGGAGCCACGGGCATCACACCCTCCTGAAGGCCGCAGAGGCCGCCCAGCCGGCGGCGAGCGCTATCAGCACGCAGACCATACCATAGGCCCAGGGCCTCTGCTGGGCAAAACCCGAGATGAGGCGCTCGACGCCCACCTTCTCGATGACCAGGTCACGGCCGCGACGGGCCACCGGCTGGCCGTCCTGGAAAAGAAGGACCTCCACCCGGTACCTGCCGACCGGGGCGGAGACCGGAAGGTCCACCTCGGCGCGGAACAGTCCCCGATCGACGAAATCGACGCCTTCAGGGTCCTCGGCGTACAGGCCCTCCCGGACCTTCAGCCGGATGAAGGCCTGCCGGTACGCCCCGCCTCCCGGCACGGAGAAGGGCAGGCTGTCGAGCCCGACGCCGGCCTGGTTCAGGGTCCCGGGATCGGCGATGCGGGAGAGTCGCTGGCTGGCGGCGGTGAGGTGGAAACCGGGAGCTCCCGACACGCTGGCGGGCTCGCCATTGAGCCAGAGGCCGGCCCGGCGCTCCCGCCGGGCGATGGAGACCCGCTGGTCCGGCCCGCGGACCACGACGACCACATCCGCCGGGTTGCCCTTCGGGTCAAAGACCGCCCCAAAGACCGAGATGCTGGTCCCTGAATAGCCCGCGTTGACCTCGATGTTGGCGTTGGTCAGGTCGGCGAGGAGCTGGACCGGCGGCGCTGAGGGCGGAAGGTCGGCCATCTCAGGCGCCCACCGGCAGGAGGACGAAGGGATCGGACGGCGTCAGGATGAGGCGCACGCCCATGGACAGGCCGATGGTGAGGATGATGAGGGCCAGGAGGATGCGCAGTTCCTCGGCGCGGAACCGGGAGGATGCGCGGGCGCCGAGCTGGGCGCCGAAGACGCCGCCGAGGACGAGGAGCCCGGTCAGCACGATATCGACGGTCTGGTTGCGCCCGGCCTGCAGGAGGGTGGTCAGGGAGGTGGTCAGGATGATCTGGAACAGGCTGGTTCCGACGACGACCCCGGCGGGCATGCGCAGGAGATAGATCATCGCCGGGACGAGGATGAAACCGCCGCCCACTCCCATCACCGACGACAGGAGGCCCGCGAAGGCGCCCAGGGCGAGGGGCGGGAGGACGCTGATGTAAAGGCGGGAGCGAGGGAACCGGACGCGGAAGGGAAGCCCATAGAGCAGGACCGGACGCTTCTGGGCCGACCCGGGATCGGCCTCGCCGCGCCGACGGCGGAGCAGGGCTCCGACCGACTCGCGGAGCATGAGGGTCCCGATGACGCCAAGAAAGACCAGATAGGCCAGGGCGACCGCCAGATCGGCCTGGCCCGCCAGACGAAGCCAGCGGAAGACCTCCACCCCGACGAGGGCGCCGACGGCCCCTCCGGCGGCCAGCACGCCGCCCATCCGGAAGTCGACAGCCCGGCTGGCCGAATAGGCCAGGACGCTGGAGGTCGAGGAGGCGGCGACATGCCCGGCCATGCTGGCCACGGCGACGGGCGCGGGGACTCCGAGGAAGAGCAGGATCGGCGTCATCAGGAAACCGCCGCCGATGCCGAACATGCCCGAGATGAAGCCCACCAGGGCGCCGGCGACGACCAGCAGGGGGACGTTGACGGAGATCTCGGCGATGGGGAGATAGACGTCCAGCAGGTCCGTCCTCCGGCCGCCCTAGAGCCTGTTCCCTTCAGACGGAAGGTCTGAAGGGGCAAGACAGGCTCCAGGTCCATGAAGTGAGATCATGCTTCGATCCGATCACCCGTTCCCACTTATCGGAACATGATCTAGCGGCCCAACATGGCCAGGCGCCGAAGGGTGGCGTCGTCGAGGAGGCCCGTCGCGGGCGCCTTCTGATCCTTCTGGTAGGCCTCGATGGCGGACATCAGCTGGGGTGAGGCGGCGCCGTCGGCAGGGCCGGAATAGTATCCCAATCGCCCCAGGGCCCGCTGGGCCAGCCGGATGTCTTCGGGCGACTTGGCGGCGGCGGCCGAGAGAAGCGGCTTCAGGCGTTCGACCTGGCGGAGGGCCTCGCCATCGCCGCTCTCGGCGGCGCGGGAGTACCAGACGAAGGCCTGGCGGAGGTCCTGGGGCACGCCCATGCCGCGCTCGTAGACGGCCCCGAGATTGAACTGGCTTCCGACCAGCCCCGCCTCGGCCGCCCGCCGGATCCAGCCGACCGCGGCGGCGGGATCGCGCGGACCATTGGCGCCGTTCATGAGCTCGAGGCCATAGCCGTGCATCGCCACCCGGTCACCGGTCTCGGCCGCCCGGCGCAGCCAGGAGCGCGCCAATGCGGGATCCTTTGCGAGGCCGGCCTCGCCCTTGTCGTGCAAACCGGAGAGAACCCGCATGGCCGGGCCGTGACCCGCTGCGGCGAGGGCCTGGACCTCCGCGGCGGCGCCTGGGCGACCGGCGGCGAGATCAGACTGCGCCTTGCGGAATCTGGCCTCGAGGCTGGAACGCGCGGGTGGAACGGCCTCGGGGGCCTGTGTCCCCGCCTGACCGACCACGGGAGCCGGGGCCAGGGCGACAGCGGCGCGGACGGCGGCGGGTTGCGGCGGCGCCGCGCCAGGCGGCTTTGGCGTAGACGCCAGGACGCCAGGCTCGGTCCTGGAGGCTCCTGGACGGGATCCGTCCTCGACGCCCTTGTCGAAGAGGCTGAGAACGCCGAACCCCACCAGAGACGCCGAGACGCAGAAAACGGCGAGGGAGGCGAGGCCGGGGCCTGCAAACCGGCGCGGCTTAAGCGCAGGCCGGGGGGGCGACAGGTCAAAGCCCGGGAGGGGCTGGGCGTCGGCGTCGCCAAAGGCCAGGTCTGTAGCGTCCGGGGCGCCTCGGGCGTTGGCCGCGCGGGCTTCCGCCAGGAGGCCCAGGGGCCAGTCCTCTCCGCGCCGGTCACCGAAATCCGAATCCGGGGTGTCGTCCCTCGCGTCCAGGGCGTCGGGGGTGTCCAGCGCCCCGTCTTCGTCATCGAACAGGGACAGGATCCGGTCGCGCTCGGTCTCCAGAGGCTCGGGGACAGCGGCGGAGGCCCGGGACGGAGGGAAATGGGCGTCAAGGCGCAGCCGCGCCTCTTCCAGCAGCCTGGCCGTGCGATCCTCGCTCTGCCGGATCCGCCTGGAAATGTCGTCTCCGCCGGGAAGACTCCAGCCAACCGGCGCCGCAGGAGCCGGTTCGCTGGCCGGCGGGCGATCCGGCTCGGCCCGGGCGCCCAGTCGGTCGCCAATCCGGGCGATCTCATCGCCCAGCCGCGCGAGCGTTGCGGCCTGGCCCGAATCCGCACGGGACAGGCGGCTCTGCAGGATCTCGCTGATCCGCTCCGCTTCCTCCGCCGGCCGCCGCACGGGGTCAGCCTCCGTGATCGGAGCGGCCGCAGGCGAGCGCCCCGCCACGTCCTGCTCGACCCTCTCCACCTTCTGGGAAAGCTCGGCGAAGGCGCGCTCCAGCTCGGAAATCCGACGACCCGAGGTCTCACTGATCTCGCGGGACATCTCCTCCCGCGCGGCGTCGAGCCTTTCGCCCAGGCGGAACGAAACCTCACGCAGCCTGTTCTCGACGCCCTCGCCCGCCGTGGCCTCGAGCCGGGCGAGACGCTGGTCGAGACCCTGGAAGGCTTCGCGCAGGGTCGCCATGGCTGAGGCGGTCCTGTCCTGGATCTCGCCGACCCTGATGGACATCTGGTCGATCCCGGGGCCGGGCGCCGCCGTCCGGGCCTCGGCGCGGTCGAGCCGGCTCCGGACTCCCTCGAGGGCGTCGCGGGTGCGCGCCTCGCCTTCCTGCATCTGCGCCGACAGCCGGCTGAGGGCGGACTCCAGGGCCCGGAGCACGCCCTCATAACGATCCGCCCGGGTGGGCGAGGGGGGTGCGGGGGGCGGTCGCGCCGCCGCCTGTTCAAGCCGTCCAAGGCTCGCGCGAACGGTCGTCTCCAGGGTGGAGATCGCCTGGCCCGTGCGGGCCTCCGAACCGTCAAGCCGGTCGGCCAGCCGGTCCAGGACATCCGTCAGCCGGCGGAGTTCGGGCTCCGGGCGATCAAAAGGATCCTGGGCGCCCGGGGCAACCACGGCCGAGGACGCATGACCCACAGGCCCCCGACCGGCTGAGGGCTGGGGCGCTTCGCCTTCCAGGATCGACCGGTTCAGCCACTCACCGAGGGTCATTCCCGCCCTTGCGGCGAGCTCCTTGGCGACTTCGCGGGCCTTCGGGTCGATACCCTTGACGCTCCATGGCGCCCCTGACGTCATAAGAATCGCTCTCCCACTCGCCAGAGTCTGGTCTACCGAGCCGGCTTTCAGGTGTAAACGCGAGGTTAACCCGTTCGGCGCGAGGTCCCTCGACACGTTGTGGATAGTTGGCGACCCAAAGTCGCAGGGCCAGGGGCGCGGGGCCAGAGGCGCAAGGTACGGAGCTTCAAGCCATGGATCTGAAAGTCACCCTTGCAGGCCTTGCGGTGACGGCGGGCCTGATGCTTTTCGCCGGTTGGCGCGGCGCCCGGCCTCCGGACTTTCTCAAGGGCCCGCGGATGATCCCCTGGCGCCCCCTGATGGTGGCCTTCGCCACCGCCTTCCTGATCCTGCTTGTCCACCTCGTGAACCTGCTCGGGATCACGACGGGTCAGACCAGACCCTGAGCAGGCTCCCCTCCGGACACGGCCCCGGCCAAGGGCTCCGCCTTTCGGGGCGGCGGAATCTCACCCTTCTTCGACCTCCGGGTCAGGCCGGCAAACCCTCCTGACGACAAAAGGCTGACATCCGCCAGGAGGATGGCGATCGCCCACTTCGCCGGCGCCGCGGCATATCGCGGCTCCCAGTTCGGATGGAACTTGTCCTTGTAACTCCGGACGCCCTGGAAGTTGTAGACGTCCTCGCCCAGGTCGAACATCAGACGACCGACCCGGGTCATGACGGGCGCAAGGGGCCGGTCCTCCAGCCCCGCCAGCGGAGCGTTGCCGAAGTCCAGGTAGCCGTAACCCTGCTCGCGACCCCAGCTGATCAGCTCGACGAACAGGAAGTCCATGATCCGCTTGGGGGCGGCCCAGTTGTAGCGCATCAGGTCGATGGAGAAGGCGTCCCGGGAGGCGGTCGGCCAGAGGTTGGCGAAGGCGACGATCCGTCCCTCCCAGCGGGCGATGGCGACCGGGAACTCCCGCAGGTAAGCCGGGTTGAACCCGCCGAGGGCGAAGGCCTTGTCGCCGCCGGACTGCCGCGCCAGCCACTCGTCGGAGATCGCCGACAGTTCGGGAAGGATGTCGTCGATCCCTCCGGGCGAGATCACCTCAAACTCGGCGCCGCCGTCCCGCACCTGTCGCCAGGCCCGGCGGATCTTGGCCCGGGTCTGGCCCTCGAAGGCGAAGTCCTGGATGGGCAGGCGGGCGCACTCGCCGATCTTCTGGATGGAGAAACCCAGCTCGACAATGTCGGGCAGGTCATCGGGCCCGATGCCATAGAGGCCCGGCCGGGCGGCGTGGGCGTCGGCCAGTTCGCGGAACCTCCAGAGAAGCTCGAGACGCTCGTCGCGTCGTCCGACGGGACCGCCGAGGGCGATCCAGGATCGACCGCGAACCCCGAACATCAGAAAGCTCTGGCCGGATTCCGAGAAGAGGAAACGCTTGTCGCCCAGAAGGGCGAGGTTGGAGAGGGGCTCGGCGGATTCAGACGTGGCGAGCACAGCCCGGACCCGCTCGAAGTCGGGGTCGTCCTCGCCGATCACCTTGGGGGTCGCCGCAGTGGCCACCAGCCGCCAGAGGCCGAAGCCGAGGAAGGCCAGGGCGGCGCCGGCCCAGGCCCGGATGGACCTGGCGACATCCCCGTCGACCATGGTGCTCCAGAAGGGCCGGTCCTCGTAGCTGACATGGCTGAAGAACCAGAGGCCCAACAGCCCGGCCCCGGCGACAGCCGCGCCGGCGGAGAGGAGCCAGCCCGGCGTGACCTCCATCTGGGAGAGGGCCGCCTTCCGGGGGAAGGCCGCCCGTAAGGGGGCGAGGAAGGCGCAGATCGCCGCCAGGATCATGCCTTCCTCCCAGATGAGCCCCTTGGAGAGGGCCAGGAGGGCGGTGACGGCGAGGACGACGAGGCTCGCCGCCCAGGCCGCATCGAGCCGGGACCGGAGGCCGAAGGCCAGCATGACCAGAACCAGACCCAGGACGCTGGAGGCGAAGTGGCTGATGTCGATGACCAGGGTCGGCAGGGCGAGCGACAGGCGCATGAAGCGTTCGGGTGAGGACGGCGTGGCGCCCGAGGCGATCAGCATGGCCCCGGCGGCCATCACAAGGATGGCTCCCGCCAGGGGGGCCGCCGCCAGGACAGCCGGTCTGAACTCGCGTCTGAGCGCCATCTCGAACCTTCGGAACATGGAACCGGACCCGTGCTCTACTCTCGCAAGGTTAAGAGATGGGTTCCAGACGCGCCGGATCAAACCCACCCTGCGAATGTCTTGCTCCCGGCGGACCGACCGCTAATGTAGCGCCCGCGCGACCCCTGATGGAGGATTCCCATGGCCGACTTCGGCGGAGAAAGCCTTGAAGCCTTCCGGACGGAGGTCCGCGGCTGGCTCGAAGCCAACTATCCCGAGGAACTCCGCAAGAGCGACGCGCGGACAGATCCCGAGGCCATCTGGGGCGGGCGGCCCTTCATCGGCTCTGAGGACCCCCAGATCGTCTGGATGCGGCGGGTCGCCGAGAAGGGCTGGACCGCGCCGACCTGGCCGGCGGCCTACGGCGGCGGCGGGCTGTCGCCGGAACAGGCCCGCATCCTCGAGCAGGAACTGGCCCGCGGGCGATATCGCACGCCCCTGTCGTCCTTCGGCCTGTGGATGCTGGGGCCCGTGCTGCTGGAGTACGCCAACGAGGCCCAGAAGCTGGAGCACCTGCCGCGGATCATCCGCGGCGAGGCCCGCTGGTGCCAGGGCTACTCCGAGCCCGGCGCGGGTTCGGACCTGGCCTCCCTGCAGACCCGCTGCGAGGACAAGGGCGACCACTGGCTGATCAACGGCCAGAAGATCTGGACCAGCTACGCCAACAAGGCCGACTGGTGCTTCTGTCTGGTGCGCACCGACACTTCCAAGAAGCATGAGGGCATTTCCTTCGTGCTCATCGACATGAAGTCCCCGGGGGTCGAGACCCGGCCGATCCAGCTGATCTCCGGGGAGAGCCCCTTCTGCGAGACCTTCTTCACCGACGTGAAGATTCCCAAGGAAAACCTGGTGGGCCAGGTCAACGGCGGCTGGCAGATCGCCAAGCGCCTCCTGCAGTACGAGCGTCAGAACATTTCCGGCGGCTTCGGTCCCGGCGAGAGCGCGGGCGGGACCTCCAGCGACCTCGGCGTCATGGCCCGCAACTATGTCGGGACTGACGAGACCGGGGCCCTCTCCGATACGGACCTGCGCACCCGGATCACCCGCAACAAGATGGACTTCGACTGCTTCTACAAGACGATCCGCCGCATCGAGGCGGAGTCCAAGGCCTCCAACGGCCCCTCGGCGGCGACCTCGATCATCAAGTACGCGGTGGCGAGCTTCGCCCAGGAGCGCTCAGAACTGGTCGTGGAGATGATGGGCAGCCAGGGCCTGGGCTGGACCGGCGAGGACTATGCGCCCCAGGAAATCGGCGCGGTGCGCGGCTGGCTGCGGGCCAAGGCCAACTCGATCGAAGGCGGCAGCTCGGAGGTCAACCTCAACGTGATCTCCAAGCGGGTGCTGGGGCTTCCCGACCCCGCCTAGGGGTCGCGGCGAACGGACGGTTTTTCAGGAAGGGCGGGACAGATGGCGGATTTCGGCGGCGAAGACCTCGAGGGCTTCCGGACGGAGGCCAAGACCTGGCTGGATGAGAACTTTCCGAAGTCCCTTGCGGCGGACCCTGCAGCCCAGATGGCGGCCATGGGCGGCGGCAAGGAGGGCGACGACGCCCGCCTCTGGCGCGAGCGCATGGGGGCCAAGGGCTGGGGCGTCCCCACCTGGCCGGCGGCATACGGCGGCGGCGGCCTGTCCCGCGCCAAGGCCCGGGTCCTGGCCGAGGAAATGGCGCGGATCGGGGCCCGGAACCCCATCGGCGGCATGGGCGTGATGATGTTCGGGCCGACCCTCCTGGAGTACGGGACCGAGGCCCTCAAGCGCCAGCACATGCCCGGCATCGTCAGCGGCTCGGTCCGCTGGTGCCAGGGCTATTCCGAGCCGGGCTCGGGCTCGGACCTCGCCTCCCTGCAGACCCGCTGCGAGGACAAGGGCGACCACTGGCTCATCAACGGCCAGAAGATCTGGACCTCCGGCGCCAACATCGCCGACTGGTGCTTCTGCCTGGTGCGGACGGACACGAGCAAGAAGCATGAGGGCATCTCGTTCGTCCTGATCAACATGCGCTCCCCCGGGGTGGAGGTCCGCCCGATCAAGCTGATCAATGGCACCTCGCCCTTCTGCGAGACCTTCTTCACCGACGTGAAGGCGCCCAAGGACCAGCTCTTCGGTCCGCTGAACGGCGGCTGGACCGTGGCCAAGCGCCTGCTCCAGTTCGAGCGGGACAACATCTCTGCCGGCCTGGGCGGCGGATCGATCGGCGCCCCGGTCGCGGCCCTCACCGTCCGGGAGGCGGCGCTGGATTATGTGGGCGTCGACGAGGACGGGCGCCTCGCCGATCCCGACCTCCGTCGCCGGATCGTCGATCACCTGATGGAGACCCAGGCCTTCCAGCAGACGGTCCGCCGGGCGGCCGATGAGTCCAAGTCCAACCAGGGCCCGTCCGCGGTCACCTCCATCATGAAATACGCCGGGGCCAAGATCGCCCAGGAGCGGAACGAGCTGATCGTCGAGTCCCTCGGCACGGCCGGCCTGGGCTGGGAGGGGGAAGAATTCTCGGCCCCCGAGCTGGCCGCCGTTCGCACCTGGTTGCGCGCCAAGGCCAACTCCATTGAAGGGGGAACCTCGGAAATCAACCTCAACGTGGTCTCCAAGCGCGTCCTCGGTCTGCCCGACCCGAAATAAGCGACTCGCGAAACCGGGTCCTTATGGTATGATTAGTGATAAGATATTGATTTTTGGGGAGTATTTCTAATGGCCGATTTTGGCGACAGTGGACTCGACGCCTTCCGCACCGAAGCCCGCGACTGGCTGGAGGCGAATTTCCCCGTCTCCCTGCGCAAGGACCTCTCCGCCCTTGAGGCGATGGTCCTGTCCCCGGAGCCGCCGAAGGGCGACTTCGCGGTCTGGAAGGCGCGCATGGGCGCCAAGGGTTGGGGCGTCCCGACCTGGCCGGCTCAGTACGGCGGAGGCGGCCTTTCCCGTGAACAGGCCCGCGTGCTTCAGCAGGAGATGGCGGCCGTCGGCGCCGTGAGCCCCATCGTCGGCATGGGCGTGAGCATGTTTGGTCCGACCCTCCTGGAGTACGGGACCGAGGCCCAGAAGCAGAAGTACATTCCCGACATCGTCCACGGCCGCGTCCGCTGGTGCCAGGGCTTCTCGGAGCCAGGCGCGGGGTCGGACCTGGCCTCGCTCCAGACCCGGGCCGAGGACAAGGGCGACCACTTCCTGGTGAACGGCCAGAAGATCTGGACCTCCGGCGCCCAATGGGCCGACATGATCTTCTGCCTGGTGCGCACCGACACCACGAAGAAGCACGAGGGCATCTCCTTTGTGGTCTTCTCCATGCGCCAGCCCGGCGTCGAGGTGCGTCCGATCCGCCTCATCGCCGGCAACTCGCCCTTTTGCGAGACCTTCATCACCGACGTGAAGGTGCCCAAGGACGACCTGGTCGGCCCGCTCAATGGCGGCTGGTCGGTGGCCAAGCGCCTGCTGCAGCACGAGCGCAGCGGCATGGACGGCGCCCGTCGCGGCCCTGCGCAGAAGGTCATCCTGGGCCAGCTGGCCAAGACCTATGTGGGCGAGGACGACCAGGGTCGCCTGGCGGACCCGGACCTTCGCACACGCATCATCATGAACGAGATGGACCAGGCGGCCCTGCAGGCCACGGTCCGCCGGGCCGCACTGGAATCCCGCGGCAACGCCGGGCCGAGCGCCACGACCTCGATCATGAAGAACGCCAACATGAAGATCGCTCAGGACCGGGCGGAGCTGACCCTGGAGTTCATGGGCCACCGGGGGCTGGGCTGGGAGGGCGCGGACTTCGCTCCCGAGGAGCTTTCGGCCGTGCGGGGCTGGCTCTCCGGCAAGGCCGGCTCGATCTATGGCGGATCGAATGAGGTCCAGAGCAACATCATTTCCAAGCGCATTCTCGGCCTGCCCGACCTGACCCAGTCGCGCTAAGCCCGTTTTTCTGAAGGAGAGATTTCATGGCAGACTTTGGAGGCGGCGATCCGGAGGCCTTCCGCAAGGAAGTGCGCGAGTGGGTCGAGGCCAATTTCCCCGCCGAGCTGAAGGGCCGGCCCAACCCGATGATGCGCGAGGAGCGCGCCAAGCCGAGCGAGGCCCAGGAAGCCTGGCGCAAGGCGGTCGGGTCCAAGGGCTGGGGCACCCCCACCTGGCCGAAGCAGTACGGCGGCGGCGGCCTTTCGAGCGCCGAGGCCCGGGTGATCCAGCAGGAGTTCGGCCGCGCCGGGGCCTACAACCCGATCGGCGGCATGGGCGTCATGATGTTCGGCCCGACCCTGCTCGAGTATGGCACCGAGGACCAGAAGCTGGAGCACATCCCGCTGATCTGCCGCGGCGACGTCCAGTGGTGCCAGGGCTTCTCCGAGCCGGGCGCCGGTTCGGACCTGGCGGCCCTGCAGACCCGGGCCGAGGACAAGGGCGACCACTTCCTGATCAACGGCCAGAAGATCTGGACGTCAGGCGCCCAGTACGCCGACTGGTGCTTCTGCCTGGTGCGGACCGACACCTCGAAGAAGCATGAGGGCATCTCCTTCGTCCTCTTCAGCATGCACCAGCCGGGCGTCGAAGTGCGTCCGATCAAGCTGATCGCCGGCTCCTCGCCCTTCTGCGAAACCTTCTTCACCGACGCCCGCGCCGAGAAGAAGAACCTGGTCGGGCCGTTGAACGGCGGCTGGACCATCGCCAAGCGCCTCCTGCAGCATGAGCGCGGCGGCCTGTCCGGCGCCGGCGGCGGCGGCGGCATGGGCGGCCGGTCCCTGGTGGACCTGGCCCGCGAGTATGTCGGCGTGGACGACCAGGGCCGGATCGCCGATCCGGACCTTCGCACCCGCGTCGTCCAGCATGAGATCGAGGGCCGTTCCTTCCAGCAGACCGCCGTGCGCGCCATGCTGGAGAGCAAGGGCAATTCCGGCCCCAGCGCCGCGACCTCGATCATGAAGAACGCCGGCACCAGCTGGATGCAGCTGCGCCACGAGCTGACCCTCGAGATCATGGGCCACCAGGGCCTCGGCTGGGAAGGCGACGCCTTCAAGCCCGAGGAGCTCGGCGCCGTCCGCGGCTGGCTGGGCGGCAAGGCCTTCACGATCTACGGCGGCAGCCAGGAGGTGCAGAGCAACATCATCTCCAAGCGCATCCTCGGCCTGCCCGACCTCACCCAGCACAACTGACACCCACCGACACGACGAGATTAAGGATTATCTGAAATGGCCGTTCTGAACGAAGAACAGAGCATGCTCCGCGACGCCGCGAAGAGCTGGACCCAGGAAAAGAGCCCTGTGACCGCTTTCCGGAAGATGCGCGATTCCGGCGTTGACATCGGTTACGACGCCAAGGCCTGGAACGAGATGGCCGAGATGGGCTGGGCCGGGGTCATCATCCCGGAGGAGTACGGCGGCTCGGCCTTCGGCTATCTCTCCATGGGTCTCATCCTGGAGGAGCTGGGCCGGACCCTGACCGCCTCGCCGCTCATCGCCTCCGGCGTCGGCGCGGCCTCGGCCCTGGCCCTGGGCGGCTCTGACGCCCAGAAGTCGGAATGGCTGCCCAAGATCGCCGACGGCTCGGTCGTCGGCGCCCTGGCGGTGGACGAGGGCGCCCACCACGCCCCGGAGAAGGTCGCCCTGGCGGCCACCAAGTCCGGCGCCGGCTACAGCCTCTCGGGGACCAAGACCTTCGTGATCGAGGGCCTGGCCGCCAACCTGCTGGTGGTTTCCGCCCGCACCTCCGGCGCTCCGGGCGACAAGGACGGGATCACCCTGTTCCTGGTGCCCGCCGACGCCAAGGGCGTGAGCCGCAAGCGCCTGGCCCTGGCCGACAGCCGCGGCGCGGCCAACATCACCTTCGACAAGGTCGAGGTGGGCGCCGACGCCATCCTGGGCGCAGCCGACAAGGGCTGGGAGGTCCTGGAAAAGACCCTCGACCGCGTCCGCGCGGCCCTCGCCGCCGAGATGCTGGGCGCCGCCAACCAGGCCTTCGAGACCACCCTCGACTACCTCAAGGTCCGGGTGCAGTTCGGCCAGGTGATCGGCTCCTTCCAGGCCCTGCAGCACCGCGCCGCCAAGATGTTCACCGATCTTGAGCTGGCCCGCAGCGCCGTCGAGGCCGCCCTTCAGGCCATCGACGCCGACAGCCCCGACGTGCCGGAGCTGGTCTCTCTGTCCAAGGCCAAGATGGGCGACGTCTTCCACCTCGTGTCCAACGAGATGGTCCAGATGCATGGCGGCATCGGCATGACGGACGCCCATGACTCGGGCTTCTACCTGAAGCGGGCCCGGGCGGCTGAGGCGGCCTTCGGCAGCCAGAGCTATCACCGCGACCGCTACGCCCGGATCAACGGCTACTGATCATCCGCCGTTTGCGGCCATCGACAGACCCCTCCGGCAGACCTGCCGGAGGGGTTTTTCATTGCGCCTTCCGGTTTGCGGGCGGGCGGGGAGCGTGGTTGTCTGCTCACCGCTTGCAGGAGCGCGCCCATGACCTTCACCCCGCTTCGAACCCTCTTCTTGGCCATCACCCTGGCCGCCCTCGCAGGGGCCGCCCGCGCGGAGACCATCCTCTTCGTGGGCAACAGCTTCACCTTTGGAGCCACCTCGCCCGTCCTGCGCTACCGGCCCGAGCAGGTGACCGACCTCAACAAGGAGGGCATCGGCGGCGTGCCCGCCATCTTCAAGGTCCTGACCTTCCAGGCTGGCCTTGACTACCAGGTCAGCCTCGAGACCTCGCCGGGAAAGAACTTCGACTGGCACCTGGCCAACAGGCTGCCCGTGATTGATCGCCCTTGGGATGTGGTCATCCTGCAAGGACAGTCCACGCTTGACCTCGAGCGCCCCGGAGATCCGACCCGGATCATCGAGTCTGGCCGCCAGCTCTCAGACGTCCTGGGCAAGAGGAATCCTGCAGCGCGGATCTACTATCAGGCCACCTGGTCCCGGGCGGACCTGACCTATGCCAAACCCAGCCCCTGGAGGGGCAAGCCCATCGCCACCATGGCCCGGGATGTCCGCGCCGGCTACGACCGGGCCCGTGCCGTATCGCCGGCGATCCGGGGAGTGTTGCCTGTCGGCGAGGCCTGGACGCGCGCCATGGAGGCCGGTGTCGCCGACCCGAACCCCTATGACGGGCTCGCCTTCGGCCAGGTCGACCTGTGGGGATGGGACCAGTATCACGCCAGCGCGGCTGGTTACTATCTCAGCGCCCTGGTCACCTTCGGGGCGGTCACGGGACGAGATCCCCGGAGCTTCGGCGAACGGGAGGTGGCCGCCTATGAGCTCGGCCTCTCACCGGTCCAGGCGACGGGCCTTCAGAAGGCGGCCTACGAGCAGTTGAGGGCCGATGGCCTGCTTCCCGAACCACCGGCGCCGCCGGGGCGCTGAGCGCAGCTGCGCGGTCCGGGCTAGTCGATGTCCGCTACTGGAACCGTGCGTCCCATGGCGCGCCGCGGTCCATTGTAGTCGTTGGTGCGGATGAACTGCCGGTCCGGCGACAGAGCGCGGGTGATCCGCTCGGCAAGCGCCCTGCCCGTGATCGGCTTGGCGAGGAACTGGTCAACACCGGCCTCGAGGCAGGCCTTGACGTGCTTTTCCTCCGTGTGGCCCGTCGCCACGATGATGGGGACCTCGCTGAACGGATTGGACTCGTCGGCCCTCAGGTTCCGGACGAAGGTCACGCCGTCGAGGACGGGCATCTTGATGTCGGTGATGATCAGGTCCGGCTTCACCATGGGAATGACCTTCAGGGCCTCGACGGCGTCATCGGCCTGCTTGATCGAGGTGAAGCCCAGCGCGCGCAGGACAGCCGTCATGATGCTCCGCATCCCGACATTATCGTCGATGACAAGCACCACCAGATCCCGGCTCAGGGGAACCATGCGCCACCCAAGGTTTCGTTCTACAGGAGAGGCATACCCCTTCCAGGTTGCAAGAAGGTTACGCCCGCGGTGCAACGAACCTCGACGCCGGGATTCTGCTGGTGCAAGACCAACCGGTTTCTGATCCCAGCTTGAGGACCCGCCATGCCGGACACACCACCCCTTCAGGACCTCCAGGTCACCCTTGGGCAGCAGAGGCTGGTCACCTTCGAGCCGGGCCGGGCGGCGATCGAGTACCTGGCCGGCGCCCACATGTGCCATTCGGGCGGCGTGGTGCAGGGCGGCTTCATCTGCGGCTGGATCGACGCGGCCATGGCCCACGCCGTCATGGCGGGCGGCGGCGACATGACCCCCATGTCCCTTGAACTCAAGGTCAGCTTCTTCGCCCCCGCCCGTCCCGGCCTCGTCCTGGCCGAGGCCTGGATCGAGCGCGCCGGCAAGTCGACCTGCTTCGCCGAAGGCCGTCTGCTCAACGCCGCCGGCGAGGTCCTGGCCAAGGCCACATCCACCATCCGCCTGATCCCCCGCGCCAAGGTGGAGGCGGGGTCGAAGGCGGCGATGACCTGACGATCCGGCCCCTGTGGCCCCGGCGCCACTGAAGTCAATCCGTCACATAACTGTCTCCCGACAGCCATGAATCCTCGGCAATGGGGACCATCGGTCGCACCCCCGCGGCCTCCCCCCGACTGGATGTATGGCATGACACTCCCGACCCCTTCGGCGGCGCTCCGCCTCGCTCTCCTCTGCAGCACCGCCCTGGCGGCGCCCCTGGCGGCCCAGGCCCAGGAAGCCGGATCCGGCGCGGTGAGCGAGCTCGTGATCACCGCCTCCCGGCCGATTGCGGAGTCCGAGGCTGCGGCCCTGCGCACCCAGAAGGCGTCGGACTCCCTGGTGGCCGTGGCCGCCTCGGACAGCGTCGGCCGCCTGCCGGACCAGAACATCGCCCAGGCCGCCAGCCGCCTGCCCGGCGTGGCCGTCGAGCGCGACCAGGGCCAGGCCCGCTATGTGAGCCTGCGCGGCGCCCCGAACTACTGGACCACCCTCAGCTTTGACGGGATCAACGTGGTCAGCCCCGAGGGCCGCGACGCCCGGTTCGACTCCGTCCCCTCGGCCATCGCCTCGCAGATCATCGTGTCCAAGGCGGTGACGCCGGACATGCCGGGCGAGACCGTCTCGGGCAATGTCAACATCATCACCCGCTCCGCCTTCGATTACCCGGGCCTGAAGCTCGGCGCCAAGGCCGGCTACGGCGTCGCCGAACTGGGCGACAAGCCCCAGTATGAAGCCTATGGCGTCGCCTCCAACCGGTATGACCTGGGCGACGGCGAGGTCGGCTTCGTCCTGTCCGCCTCCTACTTCCAGCGGGACATGGTGACCGACAACTTCGAGACCGACTACGAACGCGTCTCGCAGGACCAGCGCCCCGGGAACCTGACCCGCTTCTGGGCGCATGAGGCCGAGAACAAGCTCTACAGGCTGACCCGCAAGAACTGGTCGGTCTCAGGCCGGGGCGACTGGCGCCAGGGCGACAACCAGATCTCCTTTCGGTCGATCTACACGACCTTCACGGACGACGAGATGCGGGACAACTACCGCTTCGACCTCGATGACCGCCAGTCGGACCTGGCGCCCCTGACCGATGCCTGCCCCACGACCGTCAACCCGACCCCGACCAACACCGGCTACGCGGATGTCTGTATCGGGAACACCCCGCTGAAGGGGACCGTCTATGGGATCGACATCCGCCAGCGCTCGACCCTGCGCGCCTTCGAACAGTCGATCTTCACCAACACCCTGGAGGGCCAGCACGGCTTCGACGGCGGTTGGACCCTGAACTGGCTGGCCAACTACACCGAGTCTACGGATGATCGCTCCGTGGTCGGCGAGACCACCTGGGAGAGCCCCAGCACCCGGACCCTGCGCCCGACCGTGGCCTACGACTTCTCGGACCCGGAGCGGTCGCGCGTCCTTCTGTCGACGACCCTGCAGCTGTCGAGCCCCACACGGTACCAGGCCGGGACGCCGGTGAAGGCCATCGACACCTTCACCAAGCCCCTCACCGGACTCACCATCCTGGACGCCGTGGACACCACCGAGGCCTACACCGGCCGGGTCTGGGTTGCGAAGGAAGCTGACTTCCTCGGCGGCGAAGCCACCTTCCGGGTCGGACTGCAGTACGACCAGCGCACCAAGGTGGCGGACGAAAAGAACCTGGTCGTGAACCAGGCCGCCCAGTTCACCGCCATCGGCATTCCCACCGACTACAACGCCTTCTCGCTGGACCAGGCCTTCCTCGGCAAGATCCCGATGGATTACACCTTCCGCTATTTCGATGCGGACAAGATGCGCGCCGCCGCTGGCGCCGCGCGCAAGGCCTACGCCTTCACCCCCGTCACCGGAAACAACTTCGAGGTCCGCGAGCAGGTCCTGGCCGGCTACGCCATGGGCACGGTGAAGTGGGACTGGGGCTCCGCCATCGGCGGGGTGCGCGTCGAGAGCCTGAAGAACCGCGGGACCGCGGTGGCGACGGTTGCAGGCGTCACGGGCCCGATCACGGCCGAGTCCGACCGCACCCTCGTCTTCCCCAGCCTGCACGTGAACGTGAACCTGGACGAGACCAAGAAGCTGCGCCTGTCGTACAACAGCGGCGCGGCCCGGGCGGATTACGACCAGCTTCGCCCCAACGTGACGGTGAACGACGCCAACCAGAGCATCTCGGGCGGCAACCCGGCGGTCCGGCCTGAGCTGGCCCACGGCTTTGACGCCTATCTGGAATGGTATGTCGAACCGCAGGGCTACCTGATGGCCGGCGTCTTCTTCAAGCGGGTCGAGGACGTCCTCTACCGCCAGACCCGGACCTTCGGCTCCGACGCCCTGAACAGCAACGGCATCGATCGCTCGGGCTATATCTTCTCGGGGATCACGAATGGCGGCGACGGGCGCCTTGTGGGCCTTGAGCTGGCTGCACAGTTCCAGCTTGACCCCTGGGTCGACAGCCTGGGCGTGCCGGAGTGGATGGGCGGCTTCGGCGTCAGCGCCAACGCCACCTTCAACAACAGCCAGGTCCTGAAGCCCGCCATCGGGTCGATCCCGGTGCGCAAGCTTCGCCTGCCCGGGACCTCGGACGAGATCTACAACGTCAGCGGCTATTACGAGAAGTACGGCCTGTCCCTGCGGCTCAGCTACCAGAAGCGCTCCACCTGGCTGGATGGCTTCGCAGATGACCTGACGGACGCCGGGGACACCTATTGGGACGCCGACGATGAACTCGACTTCTCCGCCCGCTATGAGGTGAACAAGAACGTCGAGGTCTACTTCGACGCCACCAACCTCCTCAACAATCCGGGCCGTCGCTTCGCCGAGCCGGGCAACCTCCTCACAGCCACCGGCATCCCCACCGGCTTCACCGACATCTACACCATCGAGTATGAGCGGTTCGGTCGGCGCTTTGCCGGCGGCGTTCGGGTAACCTTCTGATGCACGCGATCCAGGCGACCGGCCTCGGCCTCCTTCTGGCGTCGGTCCTGGCCCTATCGGCGACAGCCCAGACCGTCGCCGTCCCTGCACGGGGCCAGACCGTCCCGGTGGGAACGGTGGCGGACGACGCCGCCGATGATCCCGCCATCTGGCGGGACCCCCGGAATCCGGAGCGGAGCCTGATCGTCGGAACCGACAAGAAGGCGGGCCTGCACGTTTACCGCCTGTCGGGGGAAAGCGTTCACTTCACCCCGGCGGGGCGGATCAACAATGTCGATCTGGTGGACCTGGGCGCCCGGGGCGTCCTGGTGGTCGCCTCCGACCGGAACGATCCGGCCCGGGCGCTCCTGAAGCTCTATCGGCTCAACACCCGCAGCGGCGCTCTCACGCCGCTTGGCGACGCCGAAGGCGGAGCGGGCGAGGCCTATGGCGTCTGTCTGGCCGTGATCGACCGGCAGGTTCACGCCTTCTCAGTGCTCAAGGATGGGCAGATCGTTCAGGTCCGGCTGGACCTTGGGCGCGACAAGGCTTCGGGAACCCTCGTCCGGAAGCTGAGCGTTCCTTCCCAGGCTGAGGGCTGCGTGGTCGATAATCGCACCCGCACCCTCTATGTCGGCGAAGAGAGCGCTGGGGTCTGGGTGTTCGACGCCCGGCCCGACGGCCCATCAGAGGGCCGCCTGGCGATCCGCGCCGACGGGGTGCAGCTGGTCCCGGACGTCGAGGGCCTGGCCCTTTCGCTGAAAGGCCGCACCGGAGGCTGGCTGGTGGTCTCCAGCCAGGGCGACAACGCCTACGCCCTCTATCGCCTGCCCGACCTGACGCCGGCGGGACGCTTCCGGATCTCCGGCGGGGCCCTGGGCTCCACCGAGGAGACCGACGGCATCGCCCTGGCGCCCGGCCAGTTCAGCCGAGCCTATCCCGATGGGCTCTTCGTGGCCCAGGATGGCGTCAACGCCCCCGACGCCCAGAACTTCAAGCTGGCGTCCTGGGCGGAGATCCTGAAGGCCGTAGACGCCTCGGCGCCCTAGGCGCCCAGCCTTCACCCCTCGGGTCGGTCCTCTTCAGCGTCCAGGTTCGAGTGGACCCTCGAGATACGGTCGAGGGTCAACGCCCTCACGGGTCCGGAGCGAAAGCTGAAGACGGGGGAATGGAGCGGGCGAGGGGAATCGAACCCCTGACATCAAGCTTGGGAAGCTTGCGTTCTACCTCTGAACTACGCCCGCGCGCCCCGTCTCCTTACAGCCCGCGGCGACCGGGCTCAAGGCCGCGGCTTTCCCCGGGGCGCGCCGGCCTGTAGGAAGCGGGGACAGCCGAAGACGGATCTCCATGCGCATCCTGGTTATCTTTGCTCACTACTTCGCCGCCGAGGCCAAGCCGCGGCACGCCTCCACCGATGGGAGCCGCGAGGCCGACCGCAAGGCCGCGGTTGAAGCGGCGATCCGCAGCTGGAGGGCGCACTTCGGCTCCAGCGCCATGCTGGACGTGGGCTCGCGGTCCTTCCACATGGGGCCTCGGTCCGAGGACACGGTGGACATCGTCGTCACGACGGCGAACGAAAAGCACCTCATGACGCCGGAGTTCTGCACGGCCATGGGCGTGCGTGTGGCCAAGCACACCCTCGACCAGCCCCGCATGCTGGGCTTCACCGCCCAGGGCCTGTTCGCCGCCTGGCGAAACCTCTACGACCTGTTCGTCTTCAGCGAGGACGACCTGAAGATCAACGACCCGGCCCTCATCGACAAACTGGTCTGGTTCAACCGCACCTTCGGCCCCCGCCGGGTGCTCATGCCCAACCGGGTGGAGCTGAACCCTGCGGGCCACGCCCCGAAGACCTACATCGACGGGGACCTCGCCCCCGCCGTCTCCGACCGGATGAAGTCCCATGTCACCGACGAGGAGACGCTCTACGGCTCGCCCTTTGGCCGGGCGGGCGTCTTCCAGCGGGCGCGCAACCCGCACTCGGGCTTCTACGCCCTGACCCGGGACCAGCTGTCCTACTGGATGAGCCAGCCCCACTGGCTGGACCGTGACTGCAGCTTCATCTCGCCCCTGGAAAGCGCCGCCACCCTCGGGATCGCCAAGACCTTCTCGATCTACAAGCCCTTCGGCGCCTCTTCGGGATTCCTGGAGATCGAGCACCTGGACGACCGGTTCTCGACCATGAACCTGCCGGTGCGCGAGCGGCTCTGAGTCTCTCGACCTGGAGCCTAGCTCCAGGGCCGGAAATGCTTGGAGAGCTTGAGGCCCTGCTTCTGGTAGTGGCTCCCGCCCTCGCCATAAAGGCGAGTGGGTCGTTCCGTCAGGGGCTCGAAGACGAGGCGGGCGACGGTCTGGCCATGCTCAAGCAGGAAGGGCGTCTCATGGCTGCGCACCTCCAGCACGCCGCGGGAGCCCGCAGCGCCCGCCTCGGCGGCGCCGAAGCCCGGATCGAAGAAGCCCGCATAGTGCACCCGGAACTCCCCCACCGAGGGGTCGATGGGGGTCATCTCCGCCGCCTGCAGGACGGGGATCTCCACCGCCTCTCGGGACGCCAGGATGTAGAACTCGCCGGGATCGAGCAGCAGCTCTCCGCGTCGCGGCGTGAGGGGCTCCCAGAAGTCCCACGGGTCGTGGCCGGCGACCCGGTCCATGTCGACCACGCCGGCATGGCGGCGGGCGCGGAAGCCAGCGACGGCCTCGCTCTCCAGGTCCACGCCCACGCTGATCGTGGCCAGGCGCGGCGGGTCGCCGCGCTTCAGGCGCAGCTGGTTGAGGCGGGTCCCCGTGCGCACCAGGACCGGGAAGGTCTGGGGGGCGATCTCGATGAAGGCCGGGCCCCGGTAGCCGTCGGCCACATCATCAAAGGCGGGTTGGTGGTCCGTGAGCAGGCGCACGAAGACGTCGACCCGGCCCGTGGAGCTCTTCGGGTTGGCGCGGGCCGAGACGCCCTTCGGCAGGGCCAGGTGCTCCTGAAGTTCGGCGATGTAGACGCAGCCCCGCTCCAGCACGGCGCCGGCCGAGAGGTCGATCTCATGCATCATCACGTCCGCCAGCCGGTCGGCCACGGTCCGGCCGGGACGCGGCAGGAAGGAGGCGCGCACCCGCCAGGCCCGGACGCCCAGGCGCAGGTCCAGGCTGGCCGGCTGGACCTGGTCGGGATCAAAGGGCCGGTCGGCGGCGATGGCCTCGCTGGCGATCAGGGCTTCAAGGGACTGGCAGGGCAGAATCCCTGCGCCGGACGTCTCGGACATGGGGGGACACTCGCCGCCCGGCCGGGGAATGGCAAGGCCAACCGGCGCGCCGCTTGACCTGCGGAGCCCATCGCGGTTGAAGCGGGCTCCTGACTCGGAGACGGACCATGACCCAGAGCCCCAAGGACTGGCGCCCCCAGACCCGCCTGGTGCGCGGCGGCATGGCGCGCTCGCCCTACGGCGAGATCTCTGAAGCCCTCTACCTGACCCAGAGCTTCGCCTACGACAGCGCTGCAGCGGCCGACCGGCGGTTCTCGGGCGAGGACGCGGGCTTCATCTACCAGCGGTTTGGCAATCCCACGACGCAGATGTTCGAGGACCGCCTCGCCCTCCTGGAGGGGGCGGAGGTGTGCCGGGCGACCGCCTCGGGAATGTCTGCGGTGCACGTGGCCCTGCAGGGGCTCGTCCGGGCCGGCGACCATGTGGTCGCGGGCCGGGCCCTGTTCGGCTCCTGCCGTTGGATCCTCTCCCAGTGGATGCCCCGCTTCGGGGTCGAGGTGACCTTCGTCGACGCCACGGATCCCGCGGCCTGGGCCGACGCCATCCGGCCCAACACCCGCGCCTTCCTGGTGGAGAGCCCGGCTAATCCCCTGCTGGAGGTGACCCCCATCGCCGAGGTGGCCGCCCTCGCCCGCCAGGCCGGCGCCCGGCTGGTGGTGGACAATGTCTTCGCCACCCCGGTCTTCCAGAAGCCCCTCGAGCTGGGGGCGGACATCGTCGTCTACTCGGCCACCAAGCACATCGACGGCCAGGGCCGGGTGCTGGGCGGCGCCATCCTGGGCGGGGCGGAGCTGATGGCCGAGGCCTACCGCGACATCCTGCGGCATACGGGCCCGGCCCTGTCGCCCTTCAACTCCTGGGTGCTGCTGAAGGGGCTGGAGACCCTCGACCTGCGCGTGCGCCGGCAGGCGGACAATGCGGTGCGGGTGTCCGGCGCCTTGGGCAGTCACACCGCCGTTCGCCGGGTGGTCTTCCCGGGGCGGCCTGACCATCCCCAGGCCAACCTGATCGCCGCCCAGATGTCCGGCCCGGGCAATGTCGTGGCCTTTGACCTTGGGACCCGCGAGCGCGCCTGGGCCTTCCTGGACGCCCTGGGGATTGTCGACATCTCGAACAACCTCGGCGACGCCAAGTCCATGGCCACCCATCCCAGCACCACGACCCACCGCTCGATGTCGGAATCCGAGCGGCTGGAGATCGGCCTCACCGAGGGCTGGGTGCGGATGAGCGTCGGCCTGGAAGACGCCGAGGACCTGGCGGAGGACGTCCTCCAGGCCCTCGACAAGGTCTGACCGCCGACGGGTCAGAAAATCCCGTAGCCGCCGTCGATCAGGAAGCTGTCGCCGGTGTGGAAGGCCGAGGCGTCCGAGGCGAGGTAGACGGCGATGCCGCCGAAGTCCGCGGGCTGGCCCCAGCGGCGCACGGGCACCCGGCGGATCACCGCATCATTGAACTTGTCATTGCCCTGAGCGCCGGCGGTCATGTCGGTGGCGATCCAGCCCGGCAGGACGGCGTTGGCGCGGACGCCGTAGCGGGCGTGCTCCACGGCGATGGAGCGGATCATCGAGATCACCGCCCCCTTGGTGGCGGCGTAGGCCTCGTTGCGCGGGGCGCCGTCATAGGCGGAGAGCGAGGAGATCACCACCAGGGACCCGCCCGCCTTGTCGCCGCCCCCAGCTCGCTCGACCATGTGCTTGCAGGCCTCGCGGAAGGTGAAGAAGACGCCGTCCAGGTTGACCGCCAGCACGCGCCGGTAGGTTTCGGTGGGAAATTCCGAGAAGGAGGAGGCGCCGCCGCCGATGCCGGCGTTGGCCACCACGGTGTCGATCCGGCCCATCTGGCGGACAGCCTCGGCCATGCCCTCGCGCACGGCGTTCTCGTCGGCCACGTCCACCACCTGGGTCAGCACCCGCACGCCGGCGTCCTTGAGCGCCTCCGCGGCGGCGGTGTTCTTCGTGCCGTTTGAGCCCCAGATGACCACGTCGGCGCCAGACTGGGCGAGAGCCTCCACCATGCCGAAGCCAATCCCGCCATTGCCGCCGGTGACCAGGGCCACCTTTCCCGTCAGATCAAAAGGCCGATAGGCCATGGGTCATCCTCCCGTTGTTGTGTCCGGAATGAAGGACCGCAAGGCGGCGTCGGGCGTCAAGCCGGATCAACGGTCAAACGCGGGAAATTCGAGAGGGATGACGTCATTGCCGGGGGCTCGCGGCTGATCCGGGGCGTGGGCGGAGCGGCGCGGCGGCGCCGGGAGGGGCGCCCGGGAGCCGACGACCAGAGGGGCGGAAGGGGTCATGCAGGTCCCCCTTCCGCCCCGGATCGCATCTCAGGCGCTAGCCGGGAAGACCCGGCTGGCTCACCCGGCCTGCGCCAGAGATGTTCTGTTCCAGACGGGCCGGCCTGCGGGTCAGTTCGATCTCACCAATGCCAGAGACGTCGACCTTGGCGGATGACTTCGGCCCGAGGGTGGCCTTGCCGGCCCCGGACAGGTCGATCTCAGCCTCCTCCAGTTCCAGGGCGGCGAGGTTGGCCGCACCGGTCCCGGAAATGTCGAGGACGGCGCGACGGGCCTTGCCTGTGGCGGTGACACGACCAGCGCCGCTCAGGGAGATCTGGATCTCGTCCTGGTCGTAACCGGTGATCTTCAGGTCCTGGACGCCGCCCATGTCGAAGTGGGTGACCCCGGGGGCCTCGATGACCACCTTCAGGGCGCCGCCCTTCCAGCGGCGGCCCTCGAAGTCGATCCTTCCGTCCTTGACAGTGATCCTCTCGAGGAGGCTGGCGGGACCCTCCAGGCTCACAGTCCGGGCCGGGCCTTGCACGTAGGTGACGTCGGCGAAGGCCTCGATCTCGAGGGTGTCTGTCCCGTCCCAGGCCAGGTTCCGGGTGGTGCTGGGACCGTCGGCGGCGCCGAGGACGATCACGTCGCTGTCGTCCGTCTCAATGTGGATGTTGGCCTCCTTGGCGAACCTGTCGATCTTCTGCTCGAGTCCGGCAAAGCCGCCGGCCAGGGAGATCGCGCCCGCGAGGGAGCCAATGCAGAGAAGGAATGCGGCGGCGGCGATGATGGCGAGGGTGCGGATCATGAGCGGACCTCCTGGGCCTCAAGTGCGGGCTTCAGAAGCTTCAGGTGAAGGCGGCCATACCAGACCAGGGCGTTGACGAGGCCGACGGTGACCAGGGCGGTGATCGCCCCGACCGAGACGGATCCGGCCATGACGCCAAGTCCGGCCAGCATGGCGGCCCCGATGTCCCGGGCGGCGCCCGCGAGCGGGCCGAGGACAAAGACGAAAGCCCCGGCGCCGAAGCCCACCACGGAGGTAATGGCGAACCCGAGCAGGACGCCAAGCACCGGCAGGAGAATGGGCAGGAGGATCATGACGTCGATCACGCCCAGGCCCAGGAGGCCGAAGATGGCCGTCGCCGCAGAGGACGGATTGCGCTCCGCCTCCCAGCGCTTCAGGCCAGCTTCGGCCTTGAGCTCGCGGGCGAGCCTTGCAGGATCGCCGAGGCCGGCGGCGACGTCGGCCTCGCTGCGCCCGGCGGCGACACCCTCGTCGAAGTGGGCGGCGTAGTCCGCCACATAGTCGTCAATGGTTTCCGGCGGCAGGCCGGACAGACCGGTCCTCAACCGGCCGAGAAAGAGCTCACGGCTCATTGGTCTTCTCCAAGGATTTCGCCGACGGAAGCGGAGAAGGACAGCCACTCGGCCTTTTGGGCGGTGAGACTGGTCCGACCCGCGGGGGTCAGTCTGTAGTATTTGCGGGGGGGGCCGGAAGAACTCTCCACCAGGTAGGTGTCGACCAGTCCATCGGACTGCATCCGGCGCATGAGCGGGTAGATCGTGCCTTCGCCCATGTCGATCGCGACCGCGAGGCGGGCGGCGATGTCATAGGCGTAGGCGTCGGCGCGGGAGAGTAGGGCCAGGACGCAAAGCTCCAGGACCCCCCTCTTTAGCTGAACCTGTACGGCTTCGGGCAAGACAGATGCCTCCTTCTGATGAAGAGGTATCTATCGCAAGGTATCTGTCATTGCAAGGTACCTTTTTCAAAAAGGTACCTTGCGTCGTCAGGTTGCGGTCCAGCCGCCATCCACGGACAGGGCCGCCCCGGTGGCGGAGGCGCCGACGTCCGAGGCCAGGTACAGCAACATGCCCGCCAGATGCTCGTACTCGACGAACTTCTTGGTGGGCTGGGCGGCCAGGATGACGTCCTCCATCACCCGGTCCTCGGGAATGCCGCGGGTCTTGGCCTGGTCGACGATCTGGGCCTCGATCAGGGGGGTCTTCACATAGCCGGGGCAGATGGCGTTGGCGGTGATGCCGGTCCGGGCCAGCTCTACGGCGAGGCCCTTGGTGAAGCCCACCACCCCGAACTTGGCCGCCACATAGGGCGCCTTGAAGGGCGAGGCCACCAGGCCATGGGCCGAGGCGATGTTGATGATCCGACCGCGGCCCTGGGCCTTCATGATGGGAATGGCCGCCCGGCTGGCGTGGAAGGTGGAGGTCAGGATCACCGCGATCAGGGCGTCCCACTTCTCCTCCGGAAACTCGTCCACCGCCGCCACGTGCTGGATGCCGGCGTTGTTGACCAGGATGTCCAGCCGCCCGAACTCGCGCACGGCATAGGCGATGAGGTCCTTGATCTCCTCCGGCCGGGTCATGTCGGCGGGATGGTAGCGGACTGCGGCGTTGGTGCGGGCCTGCAGGGCCTGGCGGTCGGCCTCGATCCTGGCGGGGTCTCCCAGGCCGTTGAGGACGACATTGACCCCCTGCTCGGCCAGGGCGGCCGCGAGCGCCTGGCCGATGCCGCTGGTGGAGCCCGTGATGACCGCCACGTGGCCTTCAAGCTTGTAGTCGACGGCCATGGGCCTACTCCTTGTCGGCGCCGGCGGGCGCGGGTTGGGGCCGGGAAAAGACCCAGAGGTCGGCCGAGGAGTCCCCGGCCTGGAAACGATAGCCGTCGCGATCGAAGGCCCTCAGGTCGTCGGCCCGCTCGATGCGGTTGTCGATGGCGAAGCGGGCCAGGGCGCCCCGGGCCCGCTTGGCGAAGAAGCTGATGATCTTTGCGCGGCCGTCCTTCTCTTCCAGGAACCGGACCTCCACCACACGGGCCCGGAGGGCCTTGCGGTCAACCGCCGAGGCGTATTCCTGCGAGGCGGCGTTGACGACGACGGGGTCGGCGCGACCTTCGAGCTCCGCCGCCAGGGCCCGGCCAAGCCTGTCGCCCCAGAAGGCGTAGAGGGACTTGCCGCGGCGGGTCTGCAGGGGCGAACCCATCTCCAGACGGTAGGGCTGGATCCCGTCGAGGGGCTTGAGCACGCCGTAGAGGCCGGAGAGGATGCGGACATGGTCCTGGGCCCAAGCTAGGGCCGCCGGGTCCAGCTCGCGGGCCTTCAAGCCGGCGTAGACATCGCCGTTAAAGGCGAAGGCCGCCTGCAGGGCGCCTTCGGCGTGGGGGTCGAAGGCCTGGAAGCGTTCGCGGTTCAGCACCGCCAGCTTCTCGGACAGATCCATCAGGGCCCGGAGCTGGGCCACGGAGAGCCGGCGCGTGGACTCCGCCAGTCGGGCGGTCTCGGCTTCCAGGACCGGGCGGGTCATGGGCGCCAGGACGGGCGGCGGCGAGAAGTCCATCGCCTTGGCGGGGGAAAGCAGGATCAGCATGGTGCGACTCTCAGAATAGCACGCGTGGATTCAGGATGCGGCCCGGATCGAGGGCGGCGCGGATCGTGGTCAGGAGGGCGACCTCGGCCGGGTCCTTCTGGCGCCGGGCCTCCTCCGCCTTCATGACGCCCAGGCCATGCTCGGCCGAGACCGATCCGCCCAGGGCGATGGCGATGTCGTGGACGCGGGCCTGTCCCTCGGCGCGTTGGACCAGGTGGGGCGTGTCGTCACCCCCCTCGGGACGCAGGACGTCGAAGTGGATGTTGCCGTCGCCCACATGGCCGAAGGCGCTGATCCGGCAGCCCGGCGCGAAGGCGGCCATGGCCCCGGAGGCCTCGTGGATGAAGCGCGGGACCTGGCTGACCGGCACCGAGATGTCGTGCTTCCAGGTCGCCCCCTCGGGCTTCTGGGCGGCGGACTGGTTCTCGCGCAGGGACCAGAAGGCGGCGGCCTGGGCCTCATTCGCGGCGATCACCGCCTCGCCGGCGAGGCCCTGCTCGCAGGCTTCGGCCAGAAGGGACTCCATCCGCTGGCCGGCCCCGTCAGGGTCGGGAGAGGCGATCTCGAGGAGGACCCGCCAGGGTGGGTCTGTCGTCAGGGGGTCCCTCTGGCCGGGAATGTTCCTGAGGGCGAAGACGACGCCCTGGCGCGCCATGAGCTCGAACGCCTCCAGGCCCGCATCGACGGCGCGGCGGGCGCGGGTGAGCAGGTCAAGGGCCGCCTGGGGGCTCTCCAGGCCGACCACGGCGACGGCCCGGCCGGCGGGCTGGGGGAAGAGCTTGACGCTGGCCGCCGTGATCACGCCCAGGGTGCCCTCTGCCCCGGAAAGCAGGCCCCTGAGGTCGTAGCCGGTATTGTCC
>JADBZH010000067.1 GCA_020402585.1 Phenylobacterium sp.
GTCCGGGCCTATGCGGGCTTCAAGGCGCACCCCATGAGCGCCTCGGCCTTCGCCCGCCGCCAACCGGAGGCCCAGTCCATCATGAGCGCGGCGGGCTGGCGCTGAGCCCCCGCCCGTCATTCGGGACCCCCGGCTCCCGGGTGATCGGCGTGCTGGCCGCCTGCGCGGCGGCTGTCGTCCTGCTGCCCCTGTCCGGCGTCCTTGCAGCGGCCTTCGGCGAGGGCGCCGCCCGGATCCCCCTGTCCGACGTCCTGAGATACGCCGGGACGACGGCTGTCCTGGCGCTGTGCGTCGGAGCGCTCACAGCCGTCGCCGGCGCCGTGGCGGCGTGGCTTGTGGTGATGCACAGGTTCCCGGGGCGGTCGGTCTTCACCTGGGCGCTCGCCCTGCCCCTGGCCATGCCCGCCTTCGCCCTGGCCTATGGCTACGCTGACCTCCTGGACGTGGCGGGACCGCTCCGGAGCCTGGTCCGGGAGAGCACTGGCCAGGACCTGCCCTTCGAGATCCGCAGCCCCGGAGGCGCGGTCTTTGTCCTTTCGGCGGCCTTCTATCCCTATGTCTTCCTCGCCATGCGCGCCGCCTTCCTGAACCTTCCGGGCTCGGCCATGGACGCCGCCCGGATGCTGGGGCTCGGGAGCGCCGCGGCCTTCTTCAGGGTCGCCCTGCCCCTGACCCGCCCGGCCCTGGGGGCCGGTGTCGCCCTGGCCGTCATGGAGACGCTTGCGGACTACGGCGCGGTGCACTTCCTGAGCGTCCAGACCCTGACCACCGGCGTGGTCCGGGCCTGGTCGGTCTATGGCTCGACCGTCAGCGCCGCCCGGTTCGCCCTGCCCCTCCTGGCGGCGGCGGCCGTGCTGTTGTGGATCGAACGGGCGGGCCGGAGGGGCCGAATACATGAGACGGGCAAGACCCGCTGGCGATCCCCGGAACCGGTCCCCCTCGGCCGGGGGCCGGGCCTGGCCGCTGCAGCCTTCTGCCTCTTCCTGCTCTGCGCCGGCCTCCTGGTCCCGGCCGGATGGTTGCTCGCCCACCTCGGGGCGCAGTCGCCGGACTGGAGCCGCCTTGCGGTCGCCGCGGGGAACAGCCTGGGCCTTGCCATCGCCGGGGCGCTGGTGACGGTGGGGCTCGCCACCCTGCTGGCGCTGGGATCTGAGCGGCGCCCGCGCCTCGTGCGGCTGGCCAGCCTGGGCTATGCGACGCCAGGCGCCGTCATGGCCATCGGCCTCCTCGCCCCTGCAGGGGTGATCTGGAGCCTCTTTCCCGGGTCGGGATCGGCTCTGGCCCTGGTCCTGCTGATCCTGGCCTATGCGGCGAGGCTCATGGCCTCCGCCCTCGAGCCCATCGACGCCGGGCTCACCCGCATCCGCCCCTCCCTTCCGCAGGCGGCGCGGACCCTGGGACGCAGCGAGGTCGCCAGCGCCCTGTCGATCCGGCTTCCCCTTGCCGGCGGCTCGCTCCTGACCGCCGGGCTGATCGTGTTGGTGGACATCCTGAAGGAGCTTCCGGCCACCCTCATCCTGAGGCCCTTCAACTTCGACACCCTGGCCGTGATCGCCAACAACTACGCCCTGGACGAGCGGTTGGGACAGGCCGGGGCGCCGTCCCTGCTGATTCTTTTCCTCTCCTTGCCCGCCGTGATCTGGCTGACAGGACGGATCGCCGCCGCGGCCCCGCCGAACGGAAGGGAGACGCGCCCATGACCCCCCTGCTTGAACTCCTCCAGGTCTCCCGGCGGTTCGGATCCCGCGAGGTGGTCAACTCCGTCAGCCTGGAGCTGCACCCGGGACGGATCGCCTGCCTTCTGGGGCCCTCAGGCTGCGGCAAGAGCACCCTCCTGCGCCTGGTCGCCGGGCTCGATCGCCCCGACCAGGGAGAAATCCGGATCGGAGGCCAGTGCGTCGCCTCCGCAGCTTCAGCGCTGCCGCCGGAAGCGCGCGGGGTGGGCCTGGTCTTCCAGGACAACGCGCTCTTCCCGCACCTCGATGTCGCGGCCAACGTCGGATTCGGCCTTGCCGGCCTGTCGCGGGAGGACCGACGGCGGGAGGTCCATCGCCTGCTGGACCAGTTCCAGATCACGCGGCTGGCGTCGGCGTGGCCGCACAGCCTGTCCGGCGGGGAACAGCAGAGGGTTGCGATCGCCCGGGCGCTGGCGCGGGCGCCCTCGGTCCTTCTGCTCGACGAGCCCTTCTCCGGACTGGACGGGGTACTGAAAGAAGCCGTCCGCAGCGCCCTGCTGGACGACCTGCGACGGCTGGGCGCGACCGTCCTTGTGGTCACCCACGACCCCGAAGAAGCCATGGCGATCGCCGACGACCTCTTCTTGATGTCGGACGGCCGAATTCTCCAGGCGGGGAGCCCGGAAGTCCTCTACCGGCAGCCGGTCAGCCTGGTGGCGGCGCGGCTTCTGGGGGAGATGGTCGACATCCCGGGGACGGCGGTCGCCGGGCGCGTCGAGACGGTTCTGGGCGCCCTTGCCGCGCCGGGCGTGAACGACGGCCCCGTCCGGGTCGGCCTGCGACCGGAGGCCTTGCAGCCTGCGGAAGATGGTGCGGCGGTGCGCGTTCTGGCCCGCCGGTTCGCCGGGGACGGCCATCGGCTCACTCTGGACCTTGGCGGCGTCGCCGCCTCACTCCGCTGGAGGCAGGCGGCGCCCGCCGCAGGCGAGACCGTACACGTCCGGCTCGACCCCGCCGGCGCCGTGGTGTTCGACGACGCCGGCGAGCCTCAGGTCAGCGAGCGTCTTCCCTGAGGTTGATGAACGGCGCGCCGCCCGACCCGGTCACCTGGGGCATCTTGCCGTCCCACTTCTCGACGGCCTTCAGGTCCACATAGCGGGGGTTGGCGGCCAGAGCCTGGTTGATGATCCGGATGGACTCCGCCTCGCCGCGGGCGGCGGCGATCTGCGCTTCAGCCTGGGCCTGGGCCTTGGCGACCTGCGCACGGGCGGTCAGGGTCTCCTGGTCGGTCCGGGTCTTGGCCTGGATCGCCTGCAGGATCACGTCCGGGTAGCGAATGGTGCCGATCCAGTCGAGCTGGCTGACCACCACGCCGAACCGCGCCCACTTCGTGGCGACTCGGGCGAGGGCGCGCTGGATCACCACCTGGCGACCGCCTGAGTAGAGGGCGTCGACGTTCACCTTCTCGGCCTCGGCGGCGATGGCCGAGCGCACGTCGTTGCGGATCGGCCCGTCAAGCAGCTGGTCGAAGGTCAAGCGATAGGTCTCGTAGAGCTTGGGCGCAGAGCCGCGAGTGACCTGCAGGGTGATCGCCACGTCCGCAGTCATCGGCAGGCCGGTGTTGTCGGCGAAGGCGATCTCATCGTTCTGGGGACCGCGCTCATCAGGCTCACGGGTGTAGCTGTAGGTCCGCTGGATCACCGGAAACTCGACAATCCGCTCGCCGACGCCGCGGAAATGCCAGCCAGACGGCAGGGGCTCGGGATCAACGCCCGCCGTCGGCCCAAGGGTCCGGATCTTCACCCCGGCGTTGCCGGGCTCCACGGTCTTGCCCGCGGCGATGACAACGACCAGCACGAGGGCCAGGGCTGCAAGTACGCCGGAGAGCCGGCGGATCAAAAGAACGTTAGGAATTGTCGCACCCCATATGTCTTCCCCCGCCCCTAAATGTGGATCAGAGGCGGCCACGTCAAGCTATGCCGCCGGGAGGATCGCCATCGGGACTGCCGGCAGGCGGATCCTGGGGCGGCGTGTCAGCCTTTGTGGCGGCCAGCGTCCCTGCTACCCAGACCTTTATCCCGCATTCTCTGGGGTCCGCTTCCTGAACTCGCCGCCATGAACCGATCTCACCTGATCGCCGTCGCCTCGGGCCTGGTCTTCGTCCTCGCCGCGCCGGCGCTGGCCCAGTCGCTGAAGAGCGCCGACGATCCCATGGCCGCAGTCACAGCCAACGGCTCGGTCCGCGTTCGCTATGAAGCCCTCGATGGTCAGTTCAGACCCGGCTTTGCGCCGGAGGACGACCTTTGGAGCCTGCGCTCGACTCTCTTCCTTGAGTGGAACCCTGGTCCCTTCCGGATTGCCGGCGAAGTCTATGACAGCCGCGCCTTAGGTTCGGGACCAGGGGGCGTGCTGACCACGGGCGAGGTCAACACCTTGGAACCGGTGCAGCTCTACCTCGCCGCCGACCTCGACGCACCCTTGGGCGATCGCAGCAAGCTGACGCTACAGGCCGGCCGGTTCACGCTGAACCTGGGGTCGCGACGGCTGGTCGCGGCTGACGACTACCGCAATACGACCAATGGCTACACGGGCCTGCGGGCCGATCTGCGCCTCGCAGACCGCACCAGCGCCACCGTTTTCTACACCCTGCCCCAGCAACGCCGGCCCGGCCCCCGCGAGGACCTGGAGGATAACCGGTTCGAGCTGGACCGGGAGGACGGCTCGCAACGGCTTTACGGCGGCTACCTCAGCCGCCCTCTCCCGGCGGGCGGAGGCCTGGCCGAGGTGGGTTACATCCGTTTCCGGGAGAGCGATCGTTCTGGCCGACCCACCCGCAACCGGGATCTGCACTCGCTGTCGGCCCGCCTGATCACCGAGCCGAGAGCCGGCCGCTTCGATTACGAGGTGGAGCTGATCCGACAGACCGGATCCATTCGTGAGGGCCTGCAGGCGGATGCCCCCAAGCTGGAAGTCGAAGCTTGGTTCGTCCACGCCGACGCCGGCTACACCTTCCAGCATCCCTGGCGCCCGAGGCTGTCGGTGGAGTTCGACCGGGCGACCGGCGAAAGCCCCGGTGGTCGGTACTCCCGCTTCGACACCCTCTTCGGTATGCGGCGAGCCGACCTGGCGCCAGCCGGCATTTACGCCGCCCTGGGCCGGACCAACCTGGAGACGCTGGGCATCCGGATCGAGGCGGTTCCCTCCAGAAGGCTCGACGTCTTTGCAAGCGGCCGGGCGCTCTGGGCCGCCAGCGCCACCGACAGCTTCTCAACGACCGGCGTCGGAGACCCCACCGGCCGTTCGGGGCGCTTTGCAGGCTATCAGGTCGAGGGCCGCGCCCGGTACTGGATCATCCCGGACACCCTGAGGGTGGAGCTGAACGCGGCGGTCCTGCGGCGGGACGGCCTGCTGGCCGGGGCGCCGAACGCCAATCCCTACGGCAATACCCGCTACGTCTCCCTGGCCCTGACGCGGAGCTTCTGACCCTGGCGGGTCAGGCGCCGGTCTCCATGGGCAGGTCCGGATCGCGGGTCCACTCCGACATGGACCCGTCGTAGACGGAGACCGAGGGATGGCCCAGCCGTATCAGGGCCAGGGCGTCCATGGTCGCTGAGATTCCCCCGCCGCAGTAGACAATGACCCGCGGTCGCTGGAGGGCGCCGACGCCTTCGAACAGGCCCCGCAGGTCCGCGTCGCTGCGGTAGAGGCCATCTTCGTCCAGCAGGGCGGCGTAGGGCACGTTGCGGCTGCCCTTGATGTGACCCTTCCGACCGTAACTGACCTCGGCCTCGCCGCTGTGGACCCCGGCCGGCAGGGCGTTCAGGGTGCAGACCGCGCCATCGTCGATGGCCGCCAGGACATCCCGGCGATCCGCCCAGGCGCCCGGGCGCTCGTCAATCCGAACCTCGACGGGGGGATAGGTCCTCGACCCAGTCTCCACGGGGCGGCCCTCGGCGGTCCAGCGGGCGTAACCGCCGTCGAGGACGGCGACGTTCGTGAAGCCCGCCGCGCTCAGGACCCACCAGAGGCGGGTGGCCCACATGGGCGTGGAGGTGCTGTAGCAGACGATCTTCAGGCCGGGGTCCATCCCCGCAGCTCCCAAGGCCGCCGACAATGCTTCGCCCTTCAGGCGCGTAAAGCCGAGGGGAGCGGACAGGTCTGAAAGGTCCCGGGCGAGATCGACAAAGGCCGCGCCGGGGATGTGGCCCGACTCATAGTCCGCCCGCCCGCTCTCCACCCGGTAAGGCCCCGGCTGGGCCGGGCGCAGGTGGACCGTCGCGTCAAAGATCCGCACGCCAGGATCGTCGAGGTGGTCGGCCAGCCACCCCGTCGTCACCAGGCCCCGTCCGTCCCAGCCCGCCATGGTCATTCCTCCCTGTGCGCTCCCGGCCACAGTCTCGTCCCGGTGGCCGAAGATCAAGCCCGACTCACCGGACCTTCCCTGCGGATTCCGGTTCCCGAAGAATGGCGGTCGGGCGTATGCAGGCAGGCAGGGACTCGGGAGGACAGAATGGCGGTGGTCATGGAGATCCTCCAGCAGCTGCAGGGGCTGGTCGGCCTCGCCATCATTACGCTGGGCGCCTGGGCCCTGTCGGAGGACCGGCGCGCCCGGCCCCCGATCCGGTGGATCCTGGGCGCCCTCCTCCTTCAGATCGTGATCGCCCTGGTGGTGGTGCGGGTTCCCGTCGTCTGGTCGGTAATCGGCCTCGCCAACCACGCCGTGGCGGCCATCGAGACGGCCACCCTGGTCGGCTCCAGCTACATGTTCGGCTATACCGGCGGCGCGCCCGCGCCCTTCGTCCTGAAGGAGGGGGCCCCGGCGCCGCTCATCATCGCCTTCCAGATCCTGCCCCTGATCATCGTCTACTCGGCCCTGGCGGCCCTCCTCTGGCATTGGGGCGTCCTGTCGAGGATCGTCGCCGGCCTGTCCTGGGCCCTGCGCCGGACCCTGGGCGTCAGCGGTGTCGTGGGACTGAGCAGCGGGGCCAGCATCTTCCTCGGCGTGGTCGAGGCGCCCCTCGTCGTTCGCGCCTACTTCGAGCGAATGAGCCGGTCCGAGCTGTTCGCCGTCATGACCCTGGCCATGTCAACGATCTCGGGCGCCATCCTGGTGCTCTATGCCCAGACCCTGGCGAAGACGGTCCCGGACGCCGTGGGGCACATGATCTCGGCCTCGCTGATCTCCCTGCCGGCGGCGATCCTGATCGCCCGGCTGATGGCGCCCGGCGACGCCGCCACCGAGGCCTCCGTTGAGGAGACGGGCCTGCGCTATGACAGCAGCATCGACGCCATCGTCCGCGGAACCATGGACGGGGTGCAACTGTTCCTGGCGGTGATCGGCATGATCATCGTCATCTTCGCCCTGGTGGCCCTGGCGGACCAGGTCCTGGCCCTCGCCCCCACGGTGCAGGGTGAGCCCCTGAGCCTGAGGCGGATCTTCGGCTGGGTCTTCGCGCCCCTGATGTGGGCCCTGGGCGTGCCCTGGGACCAGGCGCCCCAGGCGGGCGCCCTGATGGGGACCAAGACCATCCTCAACGAGTACGTCGCCTACATGGACCTGGCCGCCCTGCCTGCCGGGAGCCTCGACCCCCGCAGCCAGCTCATCGTGACCTATGCTTTGTGCGGCGTGGCCAATCTGGCCAGCGTCGGTCTCCTGGTCTCGACCATCGGGACCCTGGCGCCGTCCCGGCGGGCGGAGGCGGCGGCGCTCGGCATGAGGTCCTGGGTCGCCGGGAACATGGCCTCAGCCATGACCGGGGCGGTGATCGGCCTCGTCACCCTTATCCCCTGACCGCGATGTTTGACGCCCGTCTCCGCCCCCTGATCAATCCCGCCCTGGACCGGATCGGCGCGGCCCTTGCCCGCCGGGGCGTCAGCGCCAACCAGGTGTCGGCGGCGGGCGCCGCCTGCGGCGCCCTGGCGGGCCTTGCGATCGGCCTCGGACAACCCCTGGCGGGCCTGGCCCTGGTTCTCGCCAGCCGCCTGCTGGACGGCCTGGACGGCGCCATCGCCCGCGCTCGCGGAGCCACCGACTTCGGAGGCTATCTGGACATCGTCTGCGACTACGTCTTCTACCTCGCCGTGCCGTTGGGCTTCGGCTTTGCGGCGCCGGGGAACCTGCCTTTCGCCCTCCTGCTGGTCGCGTCCTTCACCCTGACGGCGGTCAGTTTCCTGGCCTATGCGACGCTGGCGGCCAAGCAGGGCCTGGAAACCCGGGCCCACGGGCCCAAGAGCTTCTTCTACAGCACGGGGCTGGCCGAGGGCGCCGAGACCCTGCTGGCCTTCGTCCTGATGTGCCTTTGGCCCGCCGCCTTCCCGCAGATCGCCGTCGTCTTTGCGGGCCTGTGCCTTCTGACGGTGATCCAGCGTAGCGTGATCGCCCGCCGTGTGTTTCGATGACCCGGACAACGCCGCCCGTTGGGGGCGCGCAGACCTGAAGGTTCCCGCATGAGACTCAAGCTGGCCCGCGCCTCGCTGATCGTGTCCCTCCTCCTGCCCTTCTACTTCATGGCGGCGGCGCTGGGCGTGAAGTTCGGCCTCTGGTCCTGGCAGACCGGGCTCGTAACGATGATCGCCCAGCTGGGGGCGCCGTTGCTCGGGCTCACCCTGCTGCTCGGCCTCGTCGCGACGGGGGCCACCCTGTTCCGGAAGCCGCGCACCGGGTGGAGGATGGCCCTCGTCGGCCTGCTGGTCCCCATCCTCGCCCTCGCCTATGTGGCCCAGGTCCAGTCCCGGTCCGCGCGCATTCCGCCGATCCATGACATCTCCACCGACATCACCGACCCACCGGTCTTCTCCCCGGCGGTCATGGCCGCCCGGACGTCCGTGGGGGCCAACCCTGTCAACGCCATGGACGCCCCCATGGGCGGTCTTCCCGCCTACCAGGGCCCCGCCTTCTCCGCCCTGGCCGCCAAGACCTTGGGGCAGGTCGGGCATGAGGCCTATCCCGCCGTTCGTCCCCTGGCCCTATCCGCCGACCCTGCCAGGGTCGCCGCAGCGGCCGAGGCCGAGGCGAAGGCCCAGGGCTGGACCCTCGCCACCTCGGACCCGGCCGGAGGCGTCATCGAGGCGACGGCGGAAACCTTCTGGTTCGGCTTCAAGGACGACGTCGCCATCCGCATCCGGCCTGGGGCAAGCGGAGGCTCTGTGGTGGATGTCCGCTCCACCTCGCGGGTCGGCCTGAGCGATATCGGCGCCAACGCCGCGCGGATCGAGGCCTTCCTGGCGGGGCTGAAGGTCCGGGCGGAGGCCAACTAGCCGCACAGCGGATGATCCGCGCGCGCGTCCGGATCGTCCTGGCCGGAGCGGGACACGCCCACCTCCTGGTGCTGAAGCACGCCGGCGCCCTGCGTGCGGCCGGGGTCGAGCCGATCCTCGTCGCGCCTCCGACCTTCCACTATTCGGGCCTGGCGACCGCCGTGCTCTCCGGCGCCCTCCCGCCCGGAAGGGCCCTCCTGGACGTCGCCGCCCTCGCCGCCCGCTTCGGGGTCCCGCACCTGCCAGCGGAGGTCAGGGCGGTCGACCGAAGGGCCCGGCGCCTGCACCTTTCCGATGGTCAGGACCTCGCCTACGACGCCGTCTCGTTCAACACAGGGAGCGTCACGGACGTCGGGGGCGATCTTCCGGATGAGGGCGAGACCTGGCCGGTCAAGCCGCTTTCGGGCCTTGCCGGCCTCCGCGCGCGACTGGACGATCACCTTGCAGACGGGGTCTCGCCGTCCATCCTGGTGGCCGGCGGCGGGCCCACGGGGTTCGAGGTCGCCGCCGCCCTCGCCGGACGGGTGGAGCGGGCGGGCCTGTCGCCCCGGGTGGTGATCCTCCGCCGATCGGCGCCGGACTGGGCGCCCGGTCAGGCCCTGGATAGGCTCTCTGCGGCGCTCCGGAGGCGCGGGATCCTCCAGACGTCGGGCGAGGCCGCCGTCCGCCGTCCGGGGGAGGTCCTGCTTTCCGATGGGAGAGCCCTGCCCTGCGACCTTCTTGTGCTGGCCACCGGCCTGCGGGCGCCTGACGTGATCGCCGACCTTGGCCTGCCCCTTTCCGCGGACGGTCGCCTGGCGGTCGGGCCCACCCTCAAGTCGACGGAGGACCCCAGGGTCTTCGCTGTCGGGGACTGTGCGGTGATCACAGGCTCGCCGCGCCCTCCGGCCGGAGTGTTCGGGGTGCGGGCCGCCCCGATCCTTGCCCACAACCTGGCGGCGCTGGGGACGGGCGGGCGCCTTGCGGCCTACGCGCCCCAGTCGCGCTGGCTCTCCATCATCGACCTTGGCGACGGGACCGGACTGGCCCTGCAGGGCCCGTTCTGGAGCCTGGGGCGCGGCGCCCTCATGCTGAAGCGCCGGCTCGATCTGGGCTTCGTCGACGGCCTGCGGGCCGCCTCAGGCGAAGTGCTTGAGGACTGACACCAGCTTGCGGGTCCGGTCGGAGAACAGGGCCGGGGTGTAGAACTGGCCGGCCAGCCGCTTGCTGATCTCGCCGCGCGTGGGATAGGGCGCGATCATCCCGGTCATCTGGCTGAGCTTCAGCCCCGAGGCCAGGGCCAGGGACCAGAGGTGGATGTGATCCCCGGCGTGCCGACCCGCCAGGGTCACGCCCAGGATCTTGCCGCGGCCGGTGGTGACAAGCTTGCCGAAGCCCCGCACATCGCCCTCGGCCTGGGCCCGGTCGTTCTCGGCGAACTCGAAGACCTCGACCCGGACATCGGCGCCATGGCGCCGGCGCGCCTCAGCCTCGCCCAGGCCGATCGCCGCCACCTCGGGATCGCAGTAGGTCACGCGGGGAACCTGCAGGGCGTCGGCGTTGACCGGCAGGGCGAAGAGGGCCCGGCGCACCACCAGGGAGGCGTGGGCGCCGGCGAGGTGTGTGAACTGTCCCCGCCCGGCGGCGTCGCCGATGGCGAAGACCCGGCGGTTGGTGGTCAGGAGTGAGCGGTCGGTGCGAACGCCCTGCCGATCGTAGGCGATCCCGGCAGCCTCCAGGTTGAGCCCCTCCAGGGAGGGCGTGCGCCCCACAGCCACCAGCAGGTGGGATCCGGACACCCGGACCTCCTGCCCCCCCGACTGAACGACGACGACGGGCCCCGGCTCGACCCGGAGCGCGCGTGAGCCCGCAAGGATCTCCACTCCGTCTGCAAGCAGCTGACGGCGCACCACCTCGGCGGCCTGCAGGTCCTCCCGGCCCAGGATGTCCTCGGCCTCGACGATGACGACCTCGGACCCGAGCCGGCGGAAGGCCTGGCCGAGCTCCACACCGATAGGCCCCCCGCCGAGAACGATGAGGCGTTCCGGAAGGGCGGTGAGCTCGAAGACGGTCTCATTGGTCAGGTGCGGGGTGTCGGCGAGGCCCGGGATCGGGGGAACAGAGGCCCGGGAGCCCGTGGCGATGACGAACTTGCGCGCCGCGACCCGGACGCTGTCGCTGGCGACGGTCCGGGCGTCGACGAAGCGGGCGGCCTCCCGCACCACCTGGACACCGAGGCCTTCGAAGCGCTCCTGGCTGTCGATCGGAGCGATGGTGCGGATGGTCTCGTGGACGTGGGCCATGACACGCGCAAAGTCGACGCTGACCGGACCCGCCGTGACGCCCAGGGCCCCGCCTGCGCGCGCGGCATGGGCGGCCGAGGCTGCGGCGATCAGGGCCTTGGAGGGCACGCAGCCGTAGTTCAGGCAGTCGCCGCCCATCTCGCCCTTCTCGAAGAGGACGACCTTGAGGCCCAGCTGGGCCGCGCCTGCGGCCACGGAGAGGCCGCCGGAACCGGCGCCGATGATGGCGATATCCGCCTTGATTGTGTGGGTCACAGGGTCTTCCCCGAGCGGGCGCGAAGGCGCTGGTAGACGGTGGCGCCCAGGGTCAGGAGGCCAAGGGCCACCAGGGGCAGGAAGACCTTGGGCGAGAAGATGACCCCCAGGTCGGGGGTCCCGCCCCGGGAGAGGATCTCGCCGATCCCGGCGCCGATACCGCTGTAGATGAAGGTCGCCGGCATGATGCCGAGGAAGGTGGCCAGGGCATAGGCCCGCAGGGGGGCGTGGGCCAGGGCGGCGGCCACATTGACCAGCCAGAAGGGCGCCAGCGGAATGAGCCGAAGGGTCAGGATATAGCCGAAGGCGCCTTGCTGCACGCCGTCGATCACCGCCTTGAGCCGGCCGCCAGAGGCCTCGGCCCGGTCCCGCAAGGTCTGCCCGAGGGAGGTCTTCACGGCATAGAAGACCAGGATTGAACCCAGGGTGGCGCCGACCACGGTCGCTGCACCGCCGATCCAGGTCCCGAACAACAGGCCGCCCGCAAGCGTCAGGATGGTCCCGCCAGGCAGGCTGACAGCGGTGGCGAGGGCGTAGACCGCGATGAAGGCCAGCAGCGCCAGGGGCAGTTGCTCGGCCACGAAGGCTCTGAGCGCGGCCTCGTGCGCCTGGAGCGCATCCAGGTTGAGGTACTGGCCAGCGCCGCTGGCGAAGATGGCGACGGCGCCCGCAAGCAGCAGGAGCAGGGGCAAAAAGCGTTTCGCGCGGGCCATCCGGTCTCCGATCCAGCGTGGAAGGCTCGTTTTAGCGGTGTCGGCGAAAACGATCCATGGCCGTGCGCCTCAGGAGGGGAAAACAGCGCCAAACATCTTCAATTCCGCTGGGACCGGGCGGGCCTCTGGTTCATCATGGAGACTGGGGGAATGCTTCGGAGAGTCCTTTCCATGTCGTCTGAGACCGCCACCCTTCCCGGCCGCACCGGAGCCGCCCTCGAGCGTCTGACCCTGCGGCGTCCGGACGACTGGCACGTCCACCTGCGCGACGACGCCATGCTGGCTTCGGTGGTCAACTATACAGCCCGGCAGTTCGGGCGGGCCATCGTCATGCCCAACCTGAAGCCGCCGGTGACGACCGTCGCCGCCGCACGGGCCTATCGCGAGCGCATCCTTGCGGCGGTCGCGCCCGGCCTGGACTTCACGCCCCTGATGACCTGCTACCTCACCGACGGGATGGACCCGGACGAGGTGGAGCGTGGCTTCACCGAGGGCGTCTTCACCGCCTGCAAGCTCTATCCGGCGCATGCGACCACCAACTCGGCGGCCGGCGTCACGGACGTGCGCCACATTCACCGCGTGCTCGAAGCCATGCAGAGGATCGGCATGCCCCTGCTGATCCACGGCGAGGTCACCGACCACGAGGTCGATATCTTCGACCGGGAGGCGGTCTTCATCGATCGGGTCCTGACCGGCCTCATCGCGGACCTCCCGGACCTGAAGGTGGTGTTCGAGCACATCACCACGGCTGACGCCGTCGCCTTCGTCGAAGGCTCTGGCCCCAACATCGCGGCGACCATCACCCCGCACCATCTGGCGATCAACCGCAACGCCATGTTCGAGGGCGGAATCCGACCGCACCTCTACTGCCTGCCGGTGGCCAAGCGCGAGCCACACCGCCTCGCCCTTCGCCGGGCGGCGACGTCGGGGTCCGCCAAGTTCTTCCTGGGCACGGACTCCGCCCCCCACGCCGTCGGCGACAAGGAGTCCTCATGTGGCTGCGCGGGCATCTTCAACGCCCCCTACGCCCTGGAAAGCTATGCCACCGTCTTCGAGGAGGAGGGCGCCCTTGACCGGCTGGAGGCCTTCGCCTCCGAGAACGGTCCGCGCTTCTACGGCCTGCCCCTCAACGCCGGGTCCGTGACCCTCGAGCGCCGCCCGGCCCCGGTTCCCGAGGTGCTGAAGCTGGCGGCGGCTGACCTCGTGCCCTTCCACGCCGGGGAAGACCTGGGCTGGAGCCTGGCCAAGTCCTGATGAACAGGCGGCCTGCGCAGTCTCCAGGATTGGAGGCGACGCACCGCGACCACGGCCAGGAAGGCGGCCGCGCGCCCAAACCCCCCGGGATCACCCGGCTGGACCGGGGCCGATCCCAGGGAGGGCTGGTCGCGGCAAGCCCTCCTAGTACCTGATGGAGAACGAGGCGCCGAAGTAGCGGGGCTCGCCGGCAATGAAGGTCGGGATCCCGAACGCGCCGCCGGTGTTGCCGGCGTCCTTGATGTATTCTTGATCGAGCAGGTTGGAGACAAAGCCCTCGACCTTCCAGTTCGCGTCGGTCGGCTGGTAGGACACACGAAGGTTCACGAGGCCATAAGCATCTTGAAACTCATCCTGGATCACGTCCCCGGTGCTCTGAAGCGCCGGGATGTCGTTATCGTTGTCAAAGAAGACCTTTGATTGCCAAGTGTAGGTCGGAAGGAAAACAAGGTCACCCTCTCCGACAGTCACAGTGTATTTCACGCCGAATGAGGCGGTGTTGTCCGGAGACAGGCGGAAGCTGTTTCCCTTGAAACGCCCATTGTCAAATCGGCCGTTGTTGTAACCATAGGTGCCGAAAATCATCAGCTCGCGGCTGGGTTTCCAGTTGATCTGCCCCTCGAAACCGGTTGCCGAGGCATCTCCAGCGCTAATGGTCTGAAACACACCCGGAGACACCTGAATGCTCGTCTGGAAGTTCGTGTACGAGAACTGATAGACTGAGGCCTCAAGGGTGAGGCGACGGTCGAGCCACTGGGTCTTCGCCCCAGCTTCGTAGGAGTCGACGATCTCGGCGGCCACGGGCGTGAAGCGAACATTGCCCTGGGGCGCCAGCGGCGCGGCGGGCGACAGCACCTCGGGACGCCGACCGCGGGAATGGGCGGCGAACAGGCTGATATCGTCGGACACGGAGTAACGGCCCACGATCCGATAGGTCACACCGGAGTCGGAGAAGGACTGGTACTGGGGAAGACCCCCCGGCGTGGACTGCAGGAAGATCCCGCGGGCCGTAGCCGGATTGGCCGCGTTGGCGGCGGAACCGCTGGTCAGCACGGAGCCGCCGTTATCGAGCGTGCCGCGGTACCCGGACCTCTTGTCGTCGCTGCTATACCGCAGGCCAGCCGAGACCTCGAACTGCTCGGTGACCTTATAGGTGGCGTCGGCGAACACGTCGTACGAGGTGGTGCGGCCGTAGTTCTCAAAGGTCTCGCGATGGACCAGCTTCAGCGTGCTGAGGGCCGCCGCCGAGTTGATGGTGTTGATCGCCGGGACGTTCGGCGGGGTGAAGCCGAGCAGGCCGGCCAGGGCCGGCGTGGCCCGCGCGGCGAACACGCGCTCGTTGTACTGGAGCGGCACGGCCTGGGACCCATCCTCGCGGAAATACCCGATACCGGCGAAGGCGCTCAAGCGTGAGCCGCTATCGTAGTTGATGCGGAACTCCTGGCTGAACTGGTCGCCCTGAGCGTCTTCAGCGAAGACGAAGAGCGGCAGCGAGAAGCCGTCCGCGTCGAACACCTCCAGCGACTCGAAGCGCCGGAACGCGGTGATGGAGGACAGCCTGAGCATATCGCTGATCTTGTATCCGACGAGCCCGGTGACACCCCAGGTCGTCCGCTCAAGGCTGAGATCACGACCGCCGGCGAAGCCATCGCTGGAGGCCAGCGCCGCACCGGAATTCCGGCCAAGGTCGCCAAGAACACGACCCGTCAGGGTGTCGGTCGGAAGATAGGTCAGGGACTTAAACGACGTCCCAGAGGGATTGTTCTCCTCGTAGTTGAGGATCAGGTCTGCATCGAGGCTTTCACTCGGGCTCCACTTGAGGACCGCACGGTAGGCTGCGGTGTCTGTGGAATTGAAGTCCCGTCCGCCCAGCAGGTTATCGACATAGCCGTCGCGCGTCTTGACACGGCCCGCAAACCGGATCGCGAGGGTCGGGCTCAGCGGGAGATTGACCATCGCTTCGATGCCGCGGAAATCGTAGTTTCCGGCCTCGAACTTGGCGGCGGCGGCGAAGCCGCTCGGATCAGCCTTGTTCTGGACGACGTTGACCGCGCCGATAAGGGCGCTGCGCCCGAACAGGGTCGACTGCGGCCCCTTCGCAACTTCAATCCGGGCGTTGTCAAAGAGTTCGATGTACGAGCCGCGGGACTTGGAGATGGAAACGCCATCCTGGAAGACCGAGACGCGGGGCTCCACGGTGGCGCCTCCGTCATCGGAGGTGATGCCGCGAATGACGAACCCGGGATTGTTCGGCGACTGGTTCTGGACCTCAAAACCCGGGACAAAGAGGGAAAGTTCTTCGAACTCCTGGACACCGATCTCGTCCAGGAAGGCCCCGGTATAGGCGGTCAAGGCGATCGGGACGTCGAGGGTCCGCTGTTCGCGCTTCTGTGCGGTGACGATCAGTTCCTCAATATAGCTCCCAGCGGGCGCTTGGACTCCAGCGACCTGCGCTTTGGCGCCAGAAAAAGGAAGCAATGCAGCTGTGCACACCGTGCAGAAAGCAAGCCCACGAACCGATTGACGCAACATTTTCACCCTCGCTTTTTTCTCAGAGCCGGGCGCTAGCGCGTTGAGATGTCAGTTCAGTTACGCTTGTGTGAACATGGTGCGTACGGGTCCTGCGACCCGAGATTCCACCAACTCTGAGCTCCGCCTGTTGTCGTGCAGGCACACCTGCGTACGAGACGGTCAGGGGCCCCGGCCCTGAGAGGCCCCACCCCTTGAGACCGACCGGCCGGGACCCGGTGGCTGGCGTGCTAAGCCCAGCACGGCTCGCCGGCCCGCGGGGCGCACCGCGGGCCGGCGCCCGACGGGAGGAGCGCGGGTCAGGCGGCTTCGGCGGCCTTGAAGGCGGGCCGCGCCTCGAGCCGGTCCGCATAGGCGCCGAGGTTCGGGAAGTTCCCGAAGTCCGCGCCAAGACGCCGGGACATGATGACAGCGTGCCCGGTGATGGTGTCGGCCACGGTGAAGCCGTCGGCGATGAAGTCGCGCCCGGCCATGTGGGACTCGGCGGCCTCAAGGACCCGGTTCAGGAGCTTCACGGCCCGCGCTGCCATCTCCGGATTGCGCCGGTCGGGGGGCAGGAGAACCGTCTCGACCACATAGTTGTTGATCGGCGGCATGATCATGCCTTCAGCATAGTGCAGCCACTGCAGGTAGAGGGCGAAGTTCGGGGCGTCCGGACCGGGAGCCAGGTGCGGAGCGTACCTGGCGCCGAGGTACTGGGCGATCGCGGTGCTCTCGGAGATCGTCGTGTCGCCGTCGATCAGGGTGGGGACCCGCCCGTTCGGGTTGATCCGGGTGTACTCCGGACCCCGCATCTCCCTCTGGCCGAGGGTGAACCGCTCAAGCTCATAGGGCAGGCCGATCTCCTCCAGGAGCCAGACCGTGCGCACGGCGCGGGAGTTCGGAGCGAAATAGACCTTCATGTTATCCCCCAAGTTTACAGGCCCCACCTGATATCTGGGTAAACCCAGGAACACTAGAGAGCCTTCTGGGCGCCAGAGGGGACGATGGAGGGCTTGGAAGAGCCGCCTTCAGCGGCAGGGCGCCGTGCGGCTCGATACCGGACCTTGGTCGGAAACCCGTGGGCTCAGACTTCTCCGGCACGCTTGGCTGTGACGTCGCTGAGGCCTTTGAGCAGGGTCAGGCGTTGCGAGGCGGTCAGACTTTGGCCCTGCGCGCGCAGCACCTTCAGGGTGGCGATATGCACGTCGATCGCGTCCCAGTCGCATGTGTTGTTTGCGCGGCTGAGGGACACCAGGTCACAGACGGCGCGGGCGCATTCCTCCAGCCCGGAGCCAGTGAGCCCCCCGCCGGCATCGATGATCTGCGAGGCCTGCGCGTAGAGGATGTCAAGGCTGAGGCCCGCGCGATCCGGGTTGCCGGGACCAAACAGACGGTCAATCTCAGCCAGCTGATCGTCAATGATGGCGATGCTCGCGTCCTTAAGGTCATCGAGTGCAGCGTTCGCACGCTTGACCGCCTCGCCGACGGCGATCCCACCCCTGCCCACGGCAAGCTGAGCCAACTTGTTGGGCACGCGTCTGAATATGGCGCCGCTCATAGCGCCACCTTTGCCGGCTTCATGAGGGCATCGATCTCCGATTGACTGAGATTGGGCTGGCTTGCCGCCCCAAGGTCCCCTGTCAGGTCATCACAGCGACGACCTTCCGTGTCGGCGGGAGGGCCCAATCTCTTGAACCTGCGATCCGGACCCACGTAGCCTTCCGCCTGCACAAACTGGCGGTCCTCATAGCTGATCCAGAAGAGGCGTTGAAGCAGCACCCTGGGAAGGAGCGGCTTCGCAATCGTGAAGTTGGCTCCGATATCACGCCCCAGGGTGACGTCGGATTCGGGGGTGTGTCCGGTGACAATCACGATGGGCACATAGCGCGTGGGTTCGGGAGCCTCACGACGGATCCACTCGGTCAGCTTATAGCCGTTCTCGCCGGGCATCTGGGCGTCGGTCAACACGATATCGATCCCGCCGCGCAACAGCTCCTGGCGGGCTGCTGCGGCCCCGTCCACCTTGGTCATGTTCCGGACGCCGAACCCCGAAACAACCTGCGCCATGATCTGAAGGGCGTGAGGATTGTCGTCGACCAGCAGAAAGTTGATGCCGTCGAGCTTGAGCTTGTCCCCATCCAGCATCCGCCTCAAGGTCGCCATTCACTCGCCTCACCAAAGCTCTGTGTCGACGGGTCCGGTATGATCCGGAGCCTTACCCTCGAGGCGATCGCGAAGGGCCGCAAGCCTGATATCGTTCAAAAGACTTTCGGGCACAATCTGGTCTGACGGGCAGACTTTGCTCATGCCACTCAAGAATATCCCGATCTCGGCCAATGTCTGCGATATGAGATCCAGCGCCTGAAGACGCTCCATAACGCTACCAGTCATGTTCTCCGCCGCCAGATCAGAAACGACGTCATGAAAGTCACTGGCCAGGATTGAGTTGACTTCCAACTCAATCGCCACCCTTGCGATCATGTCCCTGAGCGAGACTCCTCCGGACGAATTCTGCGGCTCCATTCCCGCAATCTGGGCCTGAGCGAACATCAGAAGAGCTCGATCGCAGCGTCTTGGACGTGACGTGGAGCCGGGCGTGGCTCGACGGCCTCCACAAACTGGTCGATCTCTCGTTGCCGGGCCCGACCGCCTACAGGCCAGAACTCGATGCGCCGGGCGCGGCGACCACCCAAGCTCTCACCGACGACCGGAATACCTTCGGTGGCAAGAAATCGCCGGGCGAAGAGGATATTCTCGGCGCCGATATCATTCAGACGCTCCATGATCTTGGCGCCGCCGAAAAGCTTCGCCTCAAGTCGATCCCTCGAGGCGCCAATCTTCAAGAGATCATTTATCAGGATTTCCATAGCATAAGCACCATACCTCATGGCCTCCTGCCCATCGCCGTCGGCAAGCAGAAAATGGTTCATTCCACCCACTCTGCGAACGGGATCATAGAGACAAGCCGCCACGCACGACCCAAGGATAGTCAATAGAGATTCATCAGGATTCGACGACACACGATGATCGCCTTGTACAACATGAAATTTAACAGATCCTGATTTTACAGATAATGGAGCAAGGAAAGTCATGTAATTGCTCCAAAAACTTCCTCAATTTTTTCCCTCAGGGTCAAAACTGTGAAAGGCTTCACAAGATAGTTATTGACGCCGTATTGGGCGGCCCTCTTCACGAGCTCCGGATCGGCTCGACCTGTCAGCATAATCACTGCAGTATTTTTGATAGGTTCATAGGTCCGGATTGCACGCAGCAGACCCATTCCATCAAGCTTAGGCATGTTGTAATCAGTAATCACGAGGTTTGCGGGACGGGCCACAATAGCTGCGACAGCCTCCTCGCCATCACAAGCCTCGCGAATGTTTGTAACACCAATCTGCCGTAGGCCATCGCGGACCAGCGAGCGCATCGTCATCTGATCGTCGACAATGAGTACAGATAAAGCTGAAGCAGCGGGCATTTATCTTTTCTTCTCAGCAAGGGTCAGCAACATCGGACCGATCTTTTCTAGCGTAACCTGATGCTCGACGGCGCCCATTTCATTCGCTACTCTGGGCATGCCATAGACGACGGAGCTTTCCTCGTTCTGGCCGACAGTGCGGGCGCCGGCATCGCGCATCAGCTTCAACGAAGCTGCGCCATCACGGCCCATCCCCGTCAGGATCACCCCCACCGCAGCCGGGCCGCAAGCTGAGGCCACCGATGCAAACAGCGCGTCCACCGAGGGGCGATGCCCACTGACCGGATCGCCGGAGCGGAGGCGACACTGCAGCCCGCCGCCCGCCTTTGCGATCTCCAGGTGCGTTTCGCCTCCGGGCGCGAGATAGACGCGACCGGGCAGCAGCGGCGCCCCGTCAAACGCCTCTGACACGCTGGCCAGCGTTGCGCGGTCAAGTCGCGCCGCGAAGCTGGTCGTGAAGACAGCCGGCATATGCTGCGTGATCACGGTCGGCGGACAGTTGCTGGGAAAGTGGGAGATGATCTTGAGCAGCGCCTCAACCCCGCCGGTGGAGGCGCCTATGGCGATGACGTCGTTCGACCCCCCAAACCCAGTCGCGGGAGTTGGCTGGGCGGGGGTAGAGGCCGGCCGGACACGGGCGCCCGCCGCCGCCTTGACCTTATCCGCCAGCTCCCCGAGGCCGATCCTGGCCTCGATGGTGTTCGATGGCTTTCCGATACAGTCCACCGCGCCCAGCTCAAGCGCACGTAGGCTTGCCTCCGCCCCCGCCTGGGTGAGGGTTGAGACCATAACGACCGGCATCGGCCGGAGTCTCATGATGCGCTCAAGGAACTCCAGGCCATTCATATTCGGCATCTCGATGTCGAGCGTAATGACGTCGGGATTCAGATCCTTGATGGTTTGGCGCGCTTCGTGTGGGTCGCCGGCGAAACCGACAACGTCGATCTCCGGATCCCGCCTGAGCAAGGCGCCGATCAGCCCGCGCATTGTAGGGGAGTCATCGACAACTACGACTCTGACCGGACTCATGGCCTGCCCGCCCCTGTCCGCCGGTAGACCGTCAGCCCATCTGAAACCAGGTCAGAAATCCTCGTGCTGACGCGCTCGGAGTGACCAATGTACAAACGGCCGGCTGGCGCCAGCAGTGGAGAGAACCGCTCACAGATCCTCTCCTGTGTCGGATCATCGAAGTAGATCATCACATTACGGCAGAAGATGGCGTCGAAGGGGCCCCGCACTGGCCAGTCACCGATCAGGTTGAGCTCCTTGAAGGTGACCAGGGATCGAACGTCCTCGCCCATCCTCCAGGCATGGCGGTCCGTCGGATCTCGGCGCATCCAGCGATCCCGCTGCGCGGCCGGAATGGGAGAGACCAGATCGTCGGGATAGACTGCACTCCGCGCCTGATCGAGAATTCGTGAGTCGATGTCGGTCGCCAGGATCTTGATGTCGAACTGCGGGGCCTCAGGCAGGACCGACAAGAGGGTCAGGGCCATGGAATA
>JADBZH010000068.1 GCA_020402585.1 Phenylobacterium sp.
GACCCCCTCACCGACCTTCGGTCGGAGCTCCCCCTTGGGGGAGCAATGGCTCGGTAATTCCTCCCCCCAGGGGGAGGTGGCGCGCGCCAGCGCGGCGGAGGGGGTCAGCTGAGCCGCCGTCCCACCCCCCGCCTCAGTCTCCGCTGAACTTCGGCGGGCGCTTTTCGAAGAAGGCGGCCACGCCCTCGCGGAAGTCGGCGCTGCGGCTGGTCAGGAGATACTGGTCCCGGTCCATGAAGGTGGCGGCGTGGTGGTTGGCCTTGTCGAGGGCGTCCACCGCCTCCTTGGTCATGCGCACAGGCAGGGGGGGCAGGGCGGCGACCTTGCCGGCCCAGACCCGCGCCGCCTCAAGCGCTCCGCCGGCCGGCGCCACCTCCTCGCAGAAGCCCCAGGACAGGCACTCAGCGGCGTCCACCGCCTCGCCGAACATGACGAACTGCTTGGCCCGCGCCGGCCCCACCAGGGCGTGGATGCGCGGGATGGAGCGCCAGCTCATGTTGATGCCGAGGGGGATCTCCGGCAGCCGCAGATAGGCGCCCTCGCCCATCACGCGGAAGTCGCAAGCCGCCACAAGGGCGCAGCCGCCGCCGATGCAATAGCCCTCGATGGCGGCGATGGTCACCGCCTCCACCTGCTCCCAGGCCTCGCACATGTCCGGCCCGGCCATCACCGCCTCGCGGGTCTCCAAGAGGGTCGGCCGCCGCCGCTCGCCCTGGGCGGCCAGGTCGGCCCCGGCGCTGAAATACCGCTCGGACCCGGTCAGGATGACCGCGGCGATGTCGGTCCGCCGGCGGATGGCCCGGGCGAACTCGGTCAACTCGACCATCAGCTCGGTGTTGAGGGCGTTGCGCGCATCCGGCCGGTTCAGCCGCACGGTGGCGACGGCGCCCTCCAGCTCCGCCGTCAGGAAGCTCCAGCCGCGCGCGAAGGGATCGCTCATCCTACTTCACCATCTCGAAGACGCCGCTGACCGTGATGCTGACGTTCAGCTCCCCGGGCGCCACCGGGGTGGGGGCGGAGTCGGCCATGGGGGCGGCCATGGCGTAGGCCTTCATCATCGGCCGGGGCTGGGGCGCGAAGCCGCCCTCGGACAGGGCCGTCAGCCGCACGCCGGTGTGGCCGGTGGCCCGGGCGTAGAGGTCGGCCTTGGCGTTCAGGGCCTTCACGGCGGCCTCGCGCGCTGCGTTCTCGGCGGCCAGCGGGTTGGACAGGCCAAACCCGACCTGGCCGGCCGTGTTGGCCCCGGCGTTCACCGTAGCGTCCAGCACCGGCCCCAGCCGGGCCAGGTCGCGCACGCTCGCCGTCACCTGGTTGGAGGCCTGATAGCCCCGCAGGGCCGGCGGCTGGCCATTGGGATAGTCGTACATGGGCGAGACCGAAAGGCCGCTGGTCTGGATGTCGCGGTCCGCCAGGCCCGCCTTCTTCAGGGCCGCCATCACCTTCGTCATCCGCTCGGCGTTGACCCTCAGAGCCTCACCCGCCGTCGGCGCCTCGGTCACCACGCCCAGGGAGAGGGAGGCCATGTCCGGCGCCAACCGGCTGACGCCCTCCGCCGACAGGGTCAGGGTGGCCGGGGCCGGCGGCTCGGCCGCCCGGGCGGGGCGTGCGCCCAGCAGGGGCAGGGCGAGGGTCAGGGCCAGGACGGCGGCGGATGCGGTCTTCATGCGGGCGCTCCTCAATGCAGGCTGAGCCTAGGACGCCCCCGTCCCCGCGCCAACCCTCCGCGCCCGGCCCTGAACCGGGCCTGAACGCCTTCCGGCGCGCAGGCCGCCATGCTAACCGGGCGCGGGGGCCTGTAGCTCAATGGTTAGAGCCGACCGCTCATAACGGTCTGGTTGCAGGTTCGAGTCCTGCCGGGCCCACCAGCCTTCGCTCGCTTCGCCAGCTCCGGCTCGGCAAGCCAGCCCAGGGGGATTGGGGGCGAAGCGAGGGAAGGCTGCCGCGACGGAGCCCGAAGGGCGGAGGCGGGCTGGCGCAGGCATCATCGGAGGCTCAGGAGTGACCTACGTCTACATCCTTCGAAGTCTGAAGGCCCCGGACCGCCACTATGTCGGCGTCACAGCTGATCTCCGGGCCCGGCTGAAACGCCACAACGCAGGAGAAGTCACCCACACGTCGAAGTTCGCGCCGTGGGAGATCAAGACCTACCTCGCCTTCTCCGACGAAGGACAGGCCTTCGCCTTTGAGAAGTACCTCAAGTCGGCTTCCGGCCGCGCCTTCGCGACAAAGCGACTGTAATGCCTCACCCCGCCCGCCAGATCGGCGGCGCCCGGGGGCACTTGTCGATGTCGGGATCTATGTCGCGTTCCCAGCCCGGCGCGCGGCCCTCGTCGATGGCCCGGTCGTGCTGCCCCAACAGCAGCAAGAAATGGCCGAGGGAAGAGCCGGCGGCCCAGCGCGCCCGCTCGAACAGGTCCTCGTGATCAAAGAAATAGACCGCCGGGCTCGCCACGCCGGAGGACAGGTCCAGGCCATACAGGCTCCCGGCTCCATCGAAGAAGATCGGGACCGCCTGCGCCGGCAGCAGGGCGCGCAGCAGACCCTCCCTTCGCCGCTCGGGACGTTCATTCCACTTCGGCATGACGGCCCTGAAGTCGCCGATGGCCTCCACGCCCTCGCGGTAGAGGGCTTCGAGGTCGGCGGGCATCTGGTCGCCAAGGAGTTCCCGGACGTAGGCCACGAGGCCGTCTGGGCTTCCCCCGAGGCGCCGCCGAAGCGCGCCCTGGGCCTCCAGTGTGCGACACGCCTCCTGAACCGAGACTTCCATGACGGGCTCCATCGTCAGGGGCTGGGCCGGGATTGGTGGCCGGAGTGCGCGCGAGCGACGAACCAAGCCTGTGACGCTACGCCTTGAAGTGGGACATTGCGGCCTTAGGATGACGAGACGACAGCGCCCCTCCCCATCTGAATGGACAGCCGATAGTGCCGCTCACGGAATCGCCCAGGGGCTGGGTTCAGTGTCGAGTTCGTTCCCCTGATCCATGCTGGTGATCTTTGCGAAACTCGACATCCCGGCGCCGGATCGCGCAGTGATCGAGGCTATCCGCCGACGTCATGACCCCCTGCATGGAAGGGTTGAACCCCACTTCACCCTTGTCTTCCCATTCGCGGGCGTATCGGTGGGGGAGGTGCTGGAGCATGTGCAAAACATCGCCTCCAAGGTGGCGCCCATCCCCTTCCGACTGGCGAGAGTAGCCGCGGTTCGCGATCCCTTGAGCCCGGGCGCCCATCTGTTCTTACTGCCCGACGAGGGCGAGCAGCGGATCACCGACCTACACGACAGGCTCTACTCGGGCTTACTGTCCACCAGCCTTCATCCAACGGCCGTCTATCTTCCTCAC
>JADBZH010000069.1 GCA_020402585.1 Phenylobacterium sp.
CGCGCGCCCATTCCAACGCAGAGGTGGAGGACCTGACGCTTCGGGGCGCTGACTATGTGGTCCTGGGCGAGGAGGCCATCGCCCAGAGGATGCTCGACACTCCCGCTGCGGCACGGGTGTGACCGGGAGGTTAGGTTCCTCTTTTGGGGAACTCGCCCTAGACTGCCTCCGCCGTTGGGGGGCGGCCGACCATGACGACCAATGCGATCCAGTGGGGTGTCTTCGCTGTCCTGACCGGTCTGATGGCCCTGGCGACCTGGTGGCAGGTGCGCCGCATGGGCGGGCGCTCGACCGACAGCACCAGCGAGTACTTCCTGGCTGGCCGGAACCTGTCCTGGCCCTTTGTGGCCGGCTCCATCACCCTGACCAACCTGTCCACCGACCAGCTGGTGGGCATGAATGGCAACCAGATGCTGCTGCTGGCCTGGTGGGAGCTTTCGGCGGTGGCGGGCCTGGCCATTCTGGCCCTGGTCTTCCTGCCCATCTACTACCGCAATAACTGCACCACGACGACCGAGCTGCTCGAGCGCAAGTACGGGTCCAAGGGGCTGAGGGCGACGGTCTCCCTGCTGTTCCTGCTGGGCAATGTCTTCATCTACCTGCCTATCATGACCTACACCGGGGCCCTCTTCCTCTCGACCATGTTCGAGCATGCCCCGCCCCTGATGGTGCTGGCCGGCGGCATCGCCGCCGTGGGGGCGGCCTACACCGTGCTGGGGGGCCTCAGGGCCGTGGCGGTCTACGACACCTTGTCGGGCGTAGGTGTGTTGGGCATGGCGGCGGCGGTGACCGTGCTGGCCATGGCGGCCATCAACTTCGACTTCTCGGGCATCCCCCCCGAGCGCCTCACCATGATCGGCGGACCTGACAGCCCCATCCCCTGGCCGACCCTTCTGACCGGCATGATCTTCATCCAGATGTTCTACTGGTCCACCAACCAGACCATCACACAGAGGGCCATGGCCGCCCCCACCCTGCGCGAGGGGCAGAAGGGGGTGTTCGCGGCCATCGTCATCCGCATCCTCTTCGTGCCGGCCATCGTGGTGGTGCCAGGGGTCTGCGCCTACAAGCTGTTCGGCGACATCGGCGACGCCACCTATGGCCGGGTGGTGGCGGAGGTCATGCCCACCTGGCTTTCGGGAGCCTTCGCCGCCTTTATGGCCGCTGCGGTCCTGACCAGCTACACCTCGGTGCTGAACTCGTCGGTCACCCTCTATGTCTGCGACCTGCACGAGCCCTATGTCGCACCCAATCCCGACGTGAAGCGGCTGAACATGGTGATCTCCCTGGTCTTCATGGCGGTCTCGATCGCCCTGGTGCCGATCTATTCGGGCGCCGCCTCGATCATCAACCTGGTGCAGCAGCTGAACGGCCTGCTCTCCATGCCCATCCTGTCGGCCTTCATCCTGGGCCTGGTCTTCCGCAATGTGGACGCCCGCGCCGCCATGACCGCGGTGGTCTTCGGCGTGGGTCTCTACGCCGTCTTCACCTTCGTCTGGACGCCCATCCACTACATCCACCTGATGCTGGTGACCCTCCTCGCCTGCCTGGGGGTGGGCCTGGCCGTGAACCGCGCCGTCTTCGGCCGCCAGGCGGAGCTCGGCGCCTTCGGGCGGGGCTGAGGGGTTGCGGCCTTCTGAAGCCGCTCAAGTCTTCTGGCCGCCGGTTTGGAGAGAAAGGCAACGCCTTGCGACCCGACAGCTCAGCCACTATATCCGCGGAGTCTTCCGGGCCCCTCTGGCTGCAAGCGGTTTTCCGCGCGGCCATGTCGGTCGATCACAGTCTTCGTCCTACACGCCCGGAGTCTTCAGTACATGTTAGAGAGCATTCTCTTTGCCGAGTTTCTCGGCAAGGCCGCCTGGATTTGGTACGCCTTCATTCTCACAGTCGTCGCGCTTCTCGCCTTCGACCTTGGTGTGGTCAACAAGGGCGAGAGCGAGATCGGTGTAGGCGAGTCTCTAAGAATGAGCGCCTTCTACATCGGCATAGGCCTCGCCTTCTCAGGCGTGATCTGGTTGCTCTACAACAATGCCTCGCCCAGCGCCTCGATTGATCCTCAATTGCTGGAAGTTACCGGAGCTGAACGGGCCTGGACCGCCTTACAACTCTACCTGACCGGTTTTGCGGTCGAGAAGACGCTGGCGATGGACAACGTCTTCGTCATCTCGATGGTCTTCACCTATCTCGCCATCCCGCGCATGTACCAGCACCGGGTGCTGTTCTGGGGCATTATCGGCGTGATCGTGCTGCGGGCGCTGATGATTGGACTCGGCGCCGCCCTTGTCAGCCAGTTCTCCTGGATCCTCTACATCTTCGCCATCTTCCTGATCGGCACCGGGATCTTGATGTTCCGCAAGGGCGGCGAGGAGCCCAACATGGCGGACAGCAAGATCCTGCTGTGGCTGAAGAAGCGGATGAATGTCACGCCTGAGCTGCATGGCAACAAGTTCAGCGTCAGGCTGCCCGATCCCAAGACCGGCAAGCTGCGCTGGTTCGCCACCCCGCTTCTGCTCGCGCTGATGTTCGTGGAGATCGTGGACCTCGTGTTCGCCATCGACAGTGTGCCGGCCATCTTCGCCATCACGTCGGACGCCTACATCGTCTACACCTCCAACATCTTCGCCATCCTGGGGCTCCGGGCTCTTTTCTTCGCCCTCGCGGCCATGGTTCACCGGTTCCGGTACCTGAAGTACGCCCTCGCCATGACGCTGGTCTTCATTGGAACCAAGATCTTCCTTGGCGACTTCTTCCCCGGCGGGAAGTTCCCGCCGGCCTGGTCCCTCAGCATCACCTTGGGCCTCATCTCAGGCGGGGTGCTGTTCTCCCTCTGGAAGACGCGCAAGGGCGTGGAGGTCGCCACCTAGACTCGGGTCAGGTCTTTGGGAAGCGGCTCCCACTTACCGGAGTATGATCCAGAAGGCGTTTGGAGCGGCCTGAGTTGGAACGGGTCGACTCCTGCGGCATGGAAACGATGACGGGTCCCCGCAGAACCCGTCCTAGACAGCCCCGCCCCCACGGCCCGGCGCCTCCGGCCGCTGGCCCTGCACCTGGAGGGGCCTCAAGGTGCGGACCGTAACGCGCGCTGGACTTGGCGCCCTGTTCACGTCTATGCCGCAAAGGGCGAAAAGCGGGGTGGCCTGATGAAGTGGTGGTTCGGATCCGCGCTGTGGATGCGCATCCTGTTGGGCATGGCTCTCGGCGTCGCGGTGGGTTTCGCGCTCCGGCCTGGCGGTCTCGCCATGGCTGCGGGCATCGACGTGCAGGCTGTGGACGCCGGTCTCAAGCTGATCGGCGACGCCTTCATCCGACTGATCCGGATGCTCGCCGTACCCCTGATCTTCGTTTCGGTGACGGCGGCGGTGGTCTCGATCGCCGACCTCTCCAAGCTCGGCAAGAGCGGCGCCCGGGTTGCGGCCCTCTACATTCCCTCAGGTCTGATGGCCGCCACGCTTGGCCTTGGGCTCGCCCTCTGGCTGAAGCCGGGGGTCGGATCGGCGCCGCCGGCGGGCATCATACCGCCGGAACCGCGCGCCCCGCCCACTGCCCAGGATCTGCTCTTCCAGTTCATTCCGGCCAACCCGGTGCAGGCGCTGGCCAACGGCGACATGCTGAGCGTCATCGTCTTCGCCATCCTGTTCGGCATTGGCATCCTGGGCGCCGGAGCGGCGGCCAAGCCGGTCGCCGACGCCATCGAGGGTGCGTCCCACGCCTTCATCAAGCTCGTCGGTTACGTGATGGAACTCGCGCCTCTTGGCGCCTTCGCGCTGATGGCCTGGGTGGTGGCCCTGATGGGTGTGGAGGCGCTGGTGCGTCTGGGCGCACTTGTTGCGGTCCTCTATATCGGCTGCTTCATCTACGGCGTGATTGTCTACGGCGGGTTCGTGCGCTTCGGTCTCGGCCTTCCGGTCCTGCCCTTCTATCGTGGAATGAGCGAGGCGATGGCCGTGGCCTATTCGACCTCGTCCTCGGCCGCGACCCTGCCAGTCACCATGCGCGCCATGGTCGAGAAGCTCGGAATCTCCCGGCACATGTCGGCCTTCGTCGCCTCTCTGGGTGCGACCGTGAACATGGACGGGTCGGCCATGTACATGGTCATCCTGACCGTCTTCGGGGCCCAGCTTTTCGGTGTCGAGCTCACCACGCCGCAGATGATCTCGATCGTTGTCACCTCTTCGATCGGGGCGATGGGGCTGGCGGGCATTCCGGGCGGATCGTTGGTGTTCATTCCGGCGGTGCTGGGGATCGCCGGCGTACCGCTTGAGGTGATTGGCATCGTGCTTGGGGTTGACCGGCTCATGGACATGATGCGGACGGTGGTGAACGTGGTGGGCGACGCGGTGGCGGCTGTCGCGGTGGCGAAGTGGGAGGGTGAACTCGACGAGGCCGCCTATCTCGCCAATCGCGCGCCCCTGATCTCTGAGGATGCGACATGAGCGACAGTTCCGGACTTCAGCCTGCGGCGTCTGTCGAGCCGGAGGTCGATTCCAAGCGGATGCGGTCGGTGGTCGCCGCCTCGGCGGCCGGCACCGTGTTCGAGTGGTACGACTTTTTCATCTTCGCGATCCTGACCTCGATCATCTCGCGCCACTTCTACGCCGGCCTGCCGGACGCCCAGGCGTTCATCTTCACCCTTCTGACCTTTGCGGTCGGCTTTGTTGTGCGACCGCTCGGGGCCCTGATCTTCGGCAAGATGGGGGATACGAAGGGGCGCAAGGGCACCTTCCTGATCACCATCACGATGATGGGCCTGGCGACAGTCGCCATCGGACTGCTCCCGGACTACGCCTGGCTCGAGACGCATCTCGGCCCCGGCGCCGGGGTCATTGCGCCGATCCTCCTGGTGCTGTGCCGGATCCTGCAGGGTTTTGCGCTGGGCGGCGAGTACGGCGGCGCGGTGATCTATGTCGCCGAGCATGCGCCCGCCTCGAAGCGCGGCTATCACACGAGCTGGATCCAGACCTCCGCTGCGCTCGGCCTGCTTGCGGCGCTCGGCGTGACCCTCCTCACGCGCACCCTGATGGGCGAGGAGGCGTTCCGGGAATGGGGATGGCGGCTGCCGTTCCTGGTATCCTTTGGGCTGCTGGTCGTCTCGCTCTGGATCCGCCTGTCCCTGGAGGAGAGCCCGGCGTTCAAGCGGATGCAGTCCGAGGGCAAGGCGTCCGAGGCGATCTATGTGGAGAGCTTCCTGCGGTGGAAGACCCTCAAGATCGTGCTGATCGCCCTCTTCTCGGTGATGATGGCCCAGGGCGTCGTCTGGTACACGGGCAACTTCTACACCCAGTTCTTCCTCGAGCGGCTGCTGAAGCTGCCGGCCATCGATGTGAACATCCTGATGATCGGCGTCACCAGCGTGTCGGCGGTCCTCTACGTCTTCTTCGGCTGGCTCAGCGACAAGGTGGGCCGGAAGGTGGTGATGGCCTTCGGCATGGGCCTGATGCTGGTCGCCTATTTCCCCGGCTTCCACCTGTTGACCCAGTCCGCGAACCCGCAGCTGGCCCGGGCCCAGCAGGCCGCGCCGGTCGTCGTGGTCGCCGACCCGGACTCGTGCAGCCTCCAGCTCGATCTCACCGGGGGCGCCGCCCAGTTCGGACGGGCCTGCGACATCGTGAAGGGCGTCCTGGCCAACAGCGGCGTCAGCTACCGGAACGAGGCCGCGCCGGCGGGAACCCTCGCCTCGGTGCGGGTGGGCGACCAGGTCGTCCCGGGCGTCGACGCCGCGGGCGCCGCCCCGAGCGAGGTCAAGGCCGCGCGCGCTGAGTTCGAGACCCGTCTCAAGGCGGTCCTCGCCGCCCAGGGCTATCCGACGGCGGCGGCTGAAGCCGATATCGACTGGCCGGTCCTCTTTGCGGTGATGATCACCTTCATTGTGGCCGCGACCGCCCTATACGGCCCGTTGGCCGCCTGCCTCGTGGAGCTCTTCCCGACGCGCATCCGCTACACCGCCATGAGCGTTCCCTATCACGTCGGCACCGGATGGTTCGGCGGGCTTCAGCCTGCGATCTCGTTCGCGATCGTCACGGCGGTCGGCGACATCTACGCCGGCCTCTGGTTCCCGTTCATCGTGACGGCGATCGCCCTGGTTCTGACCCTCGCGCTTCTGCCCGAAACGCGACACCGGGCCCTGGTCGACTGAGGTCCGCGGGCCGGGGCGGCCCTCCGGCTCGGCCCCGTCACCAGGTCCACCGGGGTTGCAGGCCCCGGTGGCGGGACCCATTTGTCCGTTCATGGTCGTCCCCGCCAATCCAGTCGTGCATGCAGAGATCCCGGTGACCAACATGGACCGGGCCCTCAGGTTCTACTCCGGGGTCCTGGGGCTGGATTTCGAACGGCGGAAGGTGGATGGCTATGACATGGCCTTCGCCACCCGGTGGGCGGGCGCGACCGGCGCCAGCCTCGCCCTCGCCTGCGGTGACGTCTACGTCCCTGGAAAGTCGGGCCCGATCCTCTATCTGGACGTCGCCGACATCGACGCCGTGCTGGCCCGGGCCGAGGCTGCGGGCGGACGGATCCTCTACCCAAAGACCCATGCCGGAGAGGCGGGCTTCATCGCCGAGATCGAGGACAGCGAGGGCAACCGCATGGGGTTGTCGGCGGAGGCGGGCTGAGCGTCCGGCCCGCTCAGGCGGGCTGCGTCCGGCGCTCAGTCGACGGGGAGGCGAGTCTCAATCCCATCCTCGGGTCGTCGGGTCTCGAAGTCAAAAACAGCGAGGCTCCGGCGCAAGGGCGAGGCCGTGACGCCTTCGGACGCCAGCCGCGCCGCCTGGAATTCCACGCCGCCCGGGAACTTCGGATTGAGAAAGCCGCCCGTCTTCAGTACGCGCCACCAGGGGGTGAGTTGCGCCAGATCCTCCCCGTGATGGCGCCTCTCCTCCGCCGCTCTGGCCGCCATGTTCAGGAAGATCGCTGTTGAGACCGGGCAGGCGACGGCGACCTGATGGCGGCGCGCGAGCGCCGAGCGGAGGTCCGATAGGGTGATCAGTTCGCCCGGTTGCAGGCGCCGGACCAGTGCGTCCACCTCTGCAGGACTGGACACCACCATGGCCCCGCCGTTGGCCTCCCGGTGGCCAGGGGCCCCGGGGGGGATGTCGTGAATGATGTGCGGCGTTCTTCCGCCTGCGAGGTGTTCCAGGGCCGATTTCCGTTTCGCCATAGCCGATCTCCCGTGCCTGGCCCCTTATCTAGGTCGCAGACAGGGCGTCGGGAATAAGATGCGTTTGTTCACTCAACGTTCGGGTTGGTCCCATCCTGCGTCACCAGGCCCGGCCCCTGCGTCTTCGCTCGAATTCCTTGAGGTGGGCGCAGAGCGCGTTGCAGCTGCGCGCCTTTGCGCCGGCGGTCGTCCCCGAAGCGATGAGGCCCAGCTTGACAGGATGGCGAGGCAATCGTAAATTTACAAAGTAAGAGTTCTAACTTCCATCCCGCAGGAGCCGGCCATCATGTCCAGTCCCATCGAAACCGCGATCCGCGCCACGGTCACCAAGGGCGTCGTCGCCGTCGCTGGCTTCAATCGATCGCGCCTGGCCAACCGGAAGGTCTCCAACCCCTACCTCGAG
>JADBZH010000007.1 GCA_020402585.1 Phenylobacterium sp.
CAGGGCCTCGGCAGTGGCGAGGTGACTACGGAAATCCCCTCCAGTGCCGTGAGAGATGACGATCAGGGGGCGGGGCGCCGCCGCCAGTCCCGCCGGGCGCCACACACCTGCTTCGATGTCGGGCTGATCGCCGTCGGGGACCAGGAATCGGGTGAAGTCGACAGAGTCGCGAACCGCCGCCGCGGTCTTCTGGGGGGCGGCGGGGGCCCTGTTCGGAATGGAGCAGGCCGCTGCCGCCAGGGCGGCGGCGGCAAGGGTCGCCAGGGACAGGGCGGAGAGCGGGCGTGTGCGTATGGACATGCTGGGGGCTTTCGAGAAGAAGAGAATGTTGGCTTTGGACCGAGCGGCCGTGCTCTCCGCCAGCGACGATGGGCAAATGGGCGAGTGGGTTCGCCAGCCGGCGAGCGGTCCTGCCCCCCGGGGCGCCGAGGACAGGAGACTGAGATGGCGTGGGCCTGGGGAAGGGCGGCCTTGCAGCGACCCGCGGTGATCGGCTTCGTCGTGTCCACCGCCTGCGGCCTGACGCTGGGCGTCCTGGGCCCCTTCGGCAGCTATCTCAGCGGCTCGCTCGGCGTGCGGATCGGCTACTGGCTGGTCTGTGTCTGGGCTGGATCCCTGACCTTCACGATCGGCGTGCCGGCCCTCGCGCGGTGGGCGCAGGCCCGGGGCCTGGCCACCTGGATCTGGGCGCCCCCCGCCGTCACCCTCCTGACCCTGCCGCCGGCCGCCCTTAGCAGGCTCCTCGCCCTGAAGCTCTGGCCGGTCGTCGGTCAGGTTTCGGTGGCGGAGTGGTTTGGCCAGTGTCTGGCGATCAGCGCGATCGCGACGGCGGTCATCCTCTGGGTGACCCGAGAGCGGGTCACGCCGGCGCCCGCAACGGATCCGACCTCAGCTGACCCGCGGGACCGCCTGTCGCCCCGCCTCGGGCGCACTGTCCTCTGCCTGCAGGTGGAGGACCACTATGTACGGGTGCACACATCACAGGGCTCGACCCTGATCTTGATGTCCCTGTCCCAGGCCATCGCCGGGCTGAAGGATATCGAAGGGGTACAGACCCACCGGTCCTGGTGGGTGGCGCGCGCCGCCATCACCGGCGTGGTCGAGGATGGCCGCAACCTGCGCCTCCAGCTGGTTGGTGGCCTGGAGGCGCCTGTCTCTCGCTCACGGGTGGGCCTCCTGCGGCAGGAGGGCTGGCTGGCGGGGCGGTGAAGTACGTCCGCCGGATCGAGGAACTGGTCGGCGCCCCCGTTGCCCTGTTGTCCACCAGTCCCCAGAGGGACGACATCATCATGATGCGGGACCCGATCCTGGACTGAGGAGGGCGCTGTGACCCTGGCAGACTGACGGCGACACCCTCACCGGGTTCTCCGCCGGGGCGCCTACCCGGCGATGTGCGCAGGGAAGTGAGGGCTACAGCAGGGACCGGCCCGAATCCTAAAGATCAGACGCCGAGAAGGCCCAGATCATTGATCACAGTGGGTTGGTCACTCATCGTGCTTTCCCCGCAACGGTTTGCTCTTTTGGTCGTCATGCGCACTTGATGTGCGGCAAGCGACCACGAAGGTAAGCCAAGTCGGCATCATAGGCGTCGAGGTGACTCTCGCGGACCAGACGATCGGCGCCGACATCCCCCTGCGCAATCGCCTCAGCGGTCATTTCGCGAATCACTTCCACACGCCGCAGCAACAGCCCGAAGTCAAATCGCAGCGGGTCGCAGCCGTAGGCGCGCAGGAACGACGCCGCTCTTTCGACCTCACTGAACGCTGCGCCACTCAGGCCAAAGTTCTCGTATTTCTCCGGCGCGCAAAACGGTACGAACCGGTAAAGCGCGTAAGCAAGATCCCATGCCCTGCTGCCCGGCGCCGCCATGTCAAAGTCGATTAAGGCGATCGGGCCAGCGCCGTCGAATACGCAGTTGTAATGCGCGAAGTCATTGTGACAGATGACCTCCGCCGGCTGATCGTCGGGCACCTTCATGCGCCAACGATCGCCGCTCGTAAGCACGAAATTAGTCGTTGCGTCGTGGTAGCGCCGAAGCATGATTGCGGCGGCGCATAAGGAAGCTTCAGACCAATATTTGCCCGCCACTGGATAGTGACCAACCTCCCCGTGGATCCAGGTCAGGATCTCGCGGCCGCTGTCGTCGTGCCCCACAAACCTGGGCGCTTGCGCGAACGACATAGCCTCAAGATGACAAAGCAGCCGTTGCACGCTCGCCGACCAGTAGCCGACGTTACGCCGCACTGTTTCACCTACGCGCTCAATTCGATCGGCCAACTCCACACCCCTGTGTCAGCGCCAACGCTCCGGTAGGAGCACGAGAACGAGTTGAACTAGAAAGAACGAGTTTACGGTGCGGGATCCGTTCTTGGACTGAGGCGGAGCGCGGGCCTCAGGCGGCTTGGGTTCCGATCACCCCATCGATCACCGCGGTGACGCGCTCGATGAAGGCGGTGCGTTCGGCGCCCTCCAGGGCGGCGCCGCGGATCAGGCGCTCGACCAGGAAGCCGATGTAGATGGCGGCCAGGACGCGGGCCCGCTCCTGGCCGGCCTCGTCGCCCAGCCAGTCCCGGATGGGGGCCAGGAAGCGCTCTTGCACCGCCCGCCCCAGCAGGGGCGCCGTGGTGGGCGAGGTCGCCGCCTGCAGCAGGAACTGGAAGGTCCGGGTCCGGGGATCGGCGATGTCGGCGGCGCCGGCCATCATCTCGGCCACGTCCCGGGCGAAGCGGCGACGGTCCCAGTCGCGCAGGCGGTCAGGGGCGATGGTCGCCTTCAGGGCCTCGGTGAACAGCCCCTCCTTGCCGCCGAAATAGCGCGGGATCAGGGCCACGTCGGACCCGGCCAGGGCCGCGATGTCGCGCAGGGACGTCCGGTCATAGCCGGTGACGGCGAAGGCGGTCTTGGCCGCCTCCAGTATGGCCGCGCGCGTCGCCGCCGCGTCACGCCGTCGCGGCGGGGCGAGGACGCCCGCCGCTTCCGCAAGTTCGGTCATGGAATCCGGTCCGGGCTCAGTTCCGGGTCGGGATGATGACCGGCAGGGTCTCGAAGCCGTGCACGAAGGCCGAGAAGTTGCGCACCGGCTCGCCGGAGACCCGGATCTCGGGGAAGCGCTTGAGGATCTCTTCCCAGATGATGGTCAGCTGCAGCTCGGCCACCCGGTTGCCCACGCAGCGGTGCACGCCGAAGCCGAACGACATGTGGTGCCGGGACTGGTCGCGGTCGATGATGTAGGCGTTGGGATTGTCGATCTCGTCCTCGTCCCGGTTGCCGGAGAGGTACCACATCACCACGCGCTCGCCGGCCTTGATGGTCTTGCCGCCGAGCTCGAAGTCGGACTTCGCCACCCGGGCCATGTGGGCCAGGGGGGTCTGCCAGCGGATGGTCTCGGAGACCATGGAGGGGATCAGGGCCGGGTTGGCGCGCAGCTTGTCGTACTGGGCCGGGAACTGGTTCAGGGCCACGATGCTGCCGGAGATGGTGTTCCGGGTCGTGTCGTTGCCGCCGACGATCAGCAGGATCACGTTGCCGCGATAGGTGTCGCGGTCCATCTCGCGGGTCGCCGGGTTGTGCACCAGCATGGAGATCAGGTCGGCCGCAGGCTCGGCGTTGACCTTCTGGTTCCAGAGGTTCTCGAAGGCGACGAAGCATTCGGTGAGGGCCTGGAACTTGTGTTCCCAGCTCTGCACGGGCCCGTGGCCCGGCGGATTGGTGACCATGTCCGACCAGTAGGTCAGCTTCCGGCGGTCCTCGAAGGGGAAGTCGAAAAGGGTCGCCAGGGTCATGGCGGTCAGTTCCTTCGAGACCAGGTCCACCCAGTCGAACTCCTTGCCGATGGGCAGGGAGTCGAGGATCAGGCCCGCCCGCTCGCGGACGATGGGGGCCATGCGCTGCAGGTTGGCCGGCGCCACGGTGGGGCTGACGGCCTTGCGCTGCGCGCCGTGCTCGGGCTCGTCCATGGTGATGAAGCCGGCGCCGCCGCCGGTGCGGGGCCGGGCCAGTTCGCCCAGCACCTTCTGCTGTTCGGCCAGGGCCACCAGGTTGGGCAGGGTGATGCCCTGGGCCGAGGAGAAGATCTCATGGTTGGTGTCCACCGCCATGATGTCCTTCCACCGGGTCACGGACCAATAAGGACCGAAGTCGCTCTCGGCGGTGAAATGGACAGGGTCCTCGCGCCGCAGGCGGGCGAAGACCGGCAGGATGGAGTCCTTCTGGAACCGGTCGGGGCGGCCGGGGTTCAGCAGCTCCAGGGGGGTTTCGTTGGCCTCGCGGATGGCCTCGTCGGAATCGATCCTGACGGCGATGTTCATGGCGCTCTCCCGTTCCTGCCGCTCTTGTCGGCGGGGCCGCGTCCATCCGCAGCCTCCCATGGAGGAAACCTGACTCCGGCCCCCCCTTATGTCAATGCGCGTTGACTTACCTGGCGAGCCGGCGTCGGGACGGCCGCCGGACCGTCAGGCCTCGACGAGGTTCTGGTCCCGGGCCGCCGCCAGCATCGCCTTCTGCAGCTTCTCGAAGGCCCGGACCTCGATCTGGCGCACCCGCTCGCGGCTGACCCCGTACTGGGAGGCCAGGTCCTCCAGCGTTGTCGGGTCGTCCTTCAGTCGACGCTCGGTCAGGATGTGACGCTCGCGGTCCGTCAGCTCGGTCATGGCGGCTTCCAGCAAACTCATCCGCTGGGTGCGCTCCTGGCTCTCGGCGACCTGGGTCTCCTGGCTGACCGCGCCGGTGTCCTCCAGCCAGTCCTGCCACTCGCTCTCGCCGTCCACCCGCATGGGGGCGTTCAGGGAGGCGTCAGGACCAGACAGCCGGCGGTTCATCGAAACGACCTCCGACTCGTCCACGCCCAGCTTGGTGGCGATCAGCTCGACCTGGTCGGGATGGAGGTCGCCCTCCTGGAAGGCCGAGATGGCGCTCTTGGCCTTGCGCAGGTTGAAGAACAGCTTCTTCTGGGAGGCGGTGGTGCCCATCTTCACTAGGCTCCAGGACCGCAGGATGTACTCCTGGATCGAGGCGCGGATCCACCACATGGCGTAGGTGGCCAGGCGGAAGCCCTTGTCGGGCTCGAACTTCTTGACGGCCTGCATCAGGCCGACATTGCCCTCGGAGATCACCTCGCCGATCGGCAGGCCGTAGCCCCGGTAGCCCATGGCGATCTTGGCCACCAGGCGCAGGTGGCTGGTGACCAGGCGATGCGCCGCCTTCGGATCCTCGTGCTCACGCCAGCGCTTGGCCAGCATGAACTCCTCGTCCTTGGTCAGCATGGGGAATTTGCGAATCTCGGTCAGGTAGCGCGACAGACCGCCTTCGGGGGTCATCACGGCCAGAGCGTTCGCGGACATCGGTCGATTTCCTCCAGATGGGAGGAAGGCAAAGACCCACCCCCCAGGTCGGATTTCACCTAGTGAACGAAAAGGGCGGCTTCAAGGCGAAGCCAGACGGCCTCCGGTTACAAATCCGACAGGCGCGCCTCGAGGGCGGCCATATCCGGCGGGGGGGTGGACTCGAACCTCAGCCCCTCCCCCGTCACCGGGTGGACAAAGCCCAGCACCGCCGCGTGCAGGGCCTGCCGGGCCAGGCCGGACTCCCGGAGGGCCTCACGGACCACCGCGGCCGGCGCCCCAGAGCCGTAAACAGGGTCGCCCAGGCAGGGAGATCCAAGCGAGGCCATGTGGACCCGGATCTGGTGAGTGCGCCCGGTCTCCAGCCGACAGGCCAGGCGCGCGGCCAGGGGCGCGCCCGACGGACCAAAGGTGCGTTCGGTCCGGTAGTGGGTCACCGCCTCCCGCCCGCCTGTCTTCAGAACCGCCATCTTCATCCGGTCATGGGTCGACCGGCCGATCCGGGTCCGGATCTCGCCCGACGGCGGCCTCGGCGCGCCGCGCACCAGGGCGATATAGCTGCGCTCGATGTCATGGGCGGCGAACAGGGCGGCCAGGCCCTGGTGGGCGGCGTCAGTCTTGGCCGCGACCATGACCCCGGAGGTTTCCTTGTCCAGCCGGTGGACGATCCCCGGCCGGGCGACCCCGCCGATACCGGATAGGGAGGCGCCGCAGTGATGCAGCAGGGCGTTGACCAGGGTCCCGTCCGGCACGCCCGGCCCCGGGTGCACGGCCATGCCCGCGGCCTTGTTCACGACGATCAGGTCGGCGTCCTCGAACAGGACATCCAGCGGCAGGTCCTGGGGCTCTGGGAGGGCCGCCGCCGGGGGCGGGACCGCCACCTGGTAGGTCCCGGCGACCGCCCGGCCCGAGGCGTCCCGCACCACCTCGCCATTCCGGGTCACCGCACCGGCCTCCATCAGGGCCCTGAGCCGGGCCCGGGAGAGTTCAGGCAGGGCGTCGGTCAGGGCCCTGTCCAGGCGCCCCGCCACGCCGGCCGCCAGGACAGCTTCCAGGACCTCGCCGCCGGAGACCGCCTCCGGCCCGCTCTCGTCGAATCCGTCGGGGGCATCGGGCGCGGCCATGCGGCATGATCCCGACTCCGGCGAGGCGTGCAAGGGCCAGGCTCTCGACACGGGTTCGTCATCGGGCTTGTCTAGGGTTACAGACTTGAGGCCGCCGGACCGGGCGGCGGGGGGAGCTCACGAACATGCGCATCGATCGTCGCCAGGCCATGGCCCTTTTCGGAGCCGGAACGGCCGCCGCCGCGGGGCCCGCCGCAGCCCAGGACCAGCGGGTGCGGTTCGACCACGGCGTCGCCTCCGGCGATCCCACGGCGGACCAGGTCATCCTCTGGACCCGAATCACGCCCATGGACCCCTCCGCCGGCGCCATCGATTACGAGTGGAGCCTCAACCCCGTCGACCGCCGGGCCGGCGGGGCGAAGTCGGGCCGGGGAACCACTTCGGCGGCCCGGGACTTCACAGTCAAGGTCGACGTCGGCGGCCTCGACCCGGGCCGGGCCTACACCTTCACCTTCACCTCCGGCGGCGTCACCTCGCCCATGGGCCGCACGCGCACCCTGCCGGAGGGCCCGGTGGAGGACGCCGTCCTGGCCATCGCCTCCTGCGCCCTCTACCCGGGCGGATACTACAACGCCTACCAGGCCATCGCCGACCTGCCCCGGGTGGACGCAGTCCTGCACCTGGGCGACTACATCTATGAGTACGCCGCAGACGGCTACGGCGCGGAGACCGGCCGCAAGCTGGACCGGCTGGTCCGGCCGGCCCACGAGATCGTCAGCCTCTCGGACTACCGGAACCGCCACGCCCAGGTGAAGACCGATCCCCAGCTCCAGGCCGCCCACGCCCGGGCGCCCTGGATCGTGGTCTGGGACGACCACGAGACCGCCAACAACAGCTGGGTCGGCGGCGCCGAGAACCACGAGAAGGACGAAGGGTCCTGGAACCGCCGCAAGGCCGTGGCCATCAAGGCCTATTACGAGTGGATGCCGATCCGCGAGCCGGACGGCGGCGGCTTCTCCATCAACCGGGCCTTCGAGTTCGGCGATCTCGCCACCCTCTTCATGCTCGAGACCCGGCTGACCGCGCGGAATGAGCAGCTCGATTACGCCAAGGACCTGAACGGACCGGACGGCAAGCCGGACGTCGCCCGGTTCCGCAGGCGGCTGGCCGATCCCGACCGGCGCATGATGGGCCCGTCCCAGGCGGACTGGCTGCGCCGCGGCCTCGCCAATTCCGTCCGGACCGGCCGGACCTGGCAGGTGCTCGGCAATGAGGTGGTCATGGCGCGGGTGGGCGTCCCCGACCTGCGCGCCGCCCTGGGCCCGGAGAAGTTCGCCGAGGCCGCCGCGGGCCTGGGCCCGGACGGCGTCCGTCGCCTGGAACGCATGTCCGGCATCGCCAGTCTGGGCCTGCCCTACGGCCTCGACATGTGGGATGGCTATCCCGCCGACCGCCAGCGCCTCTACAGCCTGATCCAGAGGGCCAAGGCCAATGCCGTCGTCGTCTCCGGCGACAGCCACGCCTTCTGGGCCAATGAGCTCTACGACGCTCCCGAAGGCGGAAACCGGGTGGGGGTGGAGTTCGGCACGACCGCCATCACCAGCCCGAGCGTCGGCGACATCCTGACCGGCGTCCCCGTGGGCCAGGTCATGGCCGACGCCAACCGGGAGGTGGTCTATTCCGACCAGTCGGCCAAGGGCTTCGTCCTCCTGACCCTCGGTCGCACCGAGGGCAAGGCCGAGATGATGGCCGTCTCCACCATCCTGGAGACCACCTTCACCACCCGGGTGCTGAAGACCTTCACCTTCACCCCCGGCGCGGACGGGGTGTCCGGGCTGAAGGAAGCCTAGCGCCAAAGCCCAGGCGGCCGCCCCGGTGGTCGCGGCCGCCTAGTCCTCCGCCAGCATGAAGTGGCCGCGGAGAGCGGCGACGGGCTGGCTGCGGGCTTCCTGCCAGGCCTCGACGTGGACGTTGGCGATCCGGCGGCCCACCTTGCGCAGGTCGGCGCGGGCGTAGGTGGTCAGGGCCCGGCCCGGGCGCAGGTACTCGATGGTCACGTCGATGGTCTTGTGGACCCGGGGGGTCGACTGGGTCACCGCCAGCTGGGCCAGGGCGGTCATCTCCAGGAAGGCGCCGATCACCCCGCCGTGCAGGGCCGGCAGCAGGGTGTTGCCGATCAGGTGGGGCGAGAAGGGCAGGACGCCGGTCAGCTCGTCGCCGGCCAGCTCGGCGCGCATGCCCAGGAAGCGGATGTAGGGGACCCGGCCCAGGAAGGCCTGCAGCTGTTCCTCGGCGCTCATGCGGCGCCCCCCGGGGCGGGGGCGGGCGCCGGCGAGAGCATGAAGGCGGCTTGTGCGGTGGCGATGGGATCGGCCGGGTCGGCGTCCCAGGCGTGGGCCCGGACAAAGGCGATGGACCGGGTCAGGTGGTAGCAGTGGGCCTCTACAGTGACCCCCGCCCGGCTGGCGGCGGGGCGCATGTAGTCGATGCGCAGGTCGAGGGTGGCGGTGGGCTTGCGCTCTCCCGTGGTGGCGGTGATGGCCATGCCGCAGCAGTGATCGAGCAGGGAGGTGACGACGCCGGAGGCGATGACGCCGGTGTCGGGATCGCCCACCAGGTCCTCGCGCCAGGGCGCGTGCATGACACCTCTGCCGTCGACGGCCGAGACCATCTGGAAGCCGAGGGCGGCGGCCTGCGGGACCTCGGTCGCCATGGCGGTGGCGGCGTCCAGGTTGGGATTGGGCGGGTTGAGATTGGGATCGCTCATGCCTTCCGTTTGCAGCGACGGAAGGGACGGGTCAATGCGCCGTCAGTCCCCGGCGACCTCGGCGGCGAGGAAGGCGGCGAGGTCGCCGCCGGAAAACTGCAGGCTGCGCACTCCCGCCCGCCGGCCGGCCTCCATGTCGATCGCCTTGTCCCCCACCATGACCGAGCGGGAGGCATCCACGGGCCAGTCGGCCATGGCCTTCAGGAGCATGCCGGGATTGGGCTTGCGGTCCGGCGGATCGGGGTGGCGGTAACGGTCCTCGATCGCCTCGGGGTGGTGGGGGCAATGATAGAAGGCGTCGATCCGCGCGCCCGCCGCCGCCAGCTCCTCGATCATCCGCGCATGCAGGGCGTGGACGTCGGCCTCGGAGTAGTAGCCCCGGCCGACCCCTGACTGGTTGGTCACCACGAAGACCCACCACTCGCGGGCGTTGAAGGCCGCCACGGCTTCCCGGGCGCCGTCGATCCAGCGGAAGTCCTCCCACCGGTGCACATAGCCGCGGTCCTCATTGAGGACGCCGTCGCGGTCGAGGAACAGGGCGGGCCGGAGCAGGGAGGTCACGGGCGCAGTCTAGCGGCCTTGCCGCGCTCTGGCGATTTCCCTTCTGCGCCCGCCGTCCTATGTTCACGCGAACCCCAGCGGAGCCCCAAGTGACGCCGACGCCTCCGAGCCCCGTCCTGACCATCGAGGACCTGCGCATCGACTTCCAGACCCGCGACGGGTCCGTGCCCGCGGTCCGGGGCGTGTCCCTGCAGGTCCTGCCCGGCGAGACCCTGGGTGTCGTGGGCGAGAGCGGGTCAGGAAAGAGCCAGACCTTCATGGCGGTCATGGGCCTGCTGGCGCCCAACGGCCGGGCGAGCGGCTCGGTGCGCTTCGAGGGACGCGAGATCCTTGGCGCCCCAAAGCGGGAGCTGAACCGCGTGCGCGGCGCGGGCATGGGCATGATCTTCCAGGACCCCCTGACAGCCCTGACCCCCCACCTGAAGATCGGCGACCAGGTGGGCGAGCCCCTGCGCCGCAGTCGCGGCCTGTCGGCGGCGGACGCCCGGGCCGAGGCCCTGCGCTGGCTGGAGCGGGTGCGGATCCCCGACGCGTCCCGGCGGCTGGACCAGTATCCGCACGAGCTGTCCGGGGGCATGCGACAGCGGGTGATGATCGCCGGCGCCATGGCCTGCGCGCCCCGCCTCCTTATCGCCGACGAGCCCACCACCGCCCTCGACGTCACCGTCCAGGCCGAGATCCTCGACCTGATGGAGGAGCTGACCCGGGAAAGCGGGACGGGGCTGGTGCTGATCACCCATGACATGGGCGTTGTGGCGCGGCTGGCCGACCGGGTCTGCGTGATGAAGGACGGCGCCTATGTGGAGGCCGGGCCTGCGGCCGAGGTCTTCGCCCGGCCCCAGACCGACTACGCCCGCAACCTGCTGGAGGCCGCGCCCCGCCTGGACCGCGCCGACCGTGGCGGCCGGCCCGCTCCCGTACCGGTCGCCCCGGACGCGCCCCTGGCTGTCGAGGCCCGGGATGTGAAGGTCTGGTTCCCGGTGCGGCGGGGCCTGTTCGGGCGGCGGGACGACCTGCGGGCAGTGGACGGGGTTAGCCTGGAGATCCGGCAGGGTGAGACCCTGGGGGTGGTGGGCGAGAGCGGCTGCGGCAAGTCGACCCTGTCCCGGGCGGTCCTGCGGCTGATTCCCCGAACAGCCGGGGCGGTCACCCTTTTGGGCCGCGACATCCCCGAGGCGGACCGCGAGGCCCTGCGCTCGGCCCGGCGCGACCTGCAGATCGTCTTTCAGGATCCCCTGGCCAGCCTCGATCCGCGCATGCCGGTGGGCGACTCCATCGCCGAGCCCCTGGGAGTCTTCCATCCCCATCTCGACCGCCGGGCCCGCGAGGCCCAGGTGCGCACCATGATGGACCGGGTCGGCCTGTCCGGGGACCTGATCAACCGCTATCCGCACGAGTTGTCCGGCGGCCAGAACCAGAGGGTTGGCATCGCCCGGGCCATGATCCTGAAGCCGCGGGTCGTGGTCTGCGACGAGGCGGTCTCGGCCCTCGACGTCTCGATCCGGGCCCAGATCATCGACCTCCTGATCGACCTGCAGGCCGAGTTCGGCATGGCCATGATGTTCATCAGCCACGACCTGGCCGTCGTCCGCGAGATCAGCCACCGGGTCGTAGTCCTCTACATGGGACGGGTGGTGGAGGAGGCTCCGGCGGACCGAATCTTCACGGACGCGCGCCACCCCTATACCCGAACCCTGATCGCCTCGGCCCTGATCCCCGACCCCGGGGTCGAACGCACCCGCCCGCGTCTCCGGCTGCATGGCGAGCCGCCCAGTCCGCTGGACCCGGACGCCGCGCTCCGCTTCCTGCCAGGGCGCCGGGGCGAGACGCCGCCCTACCGTCCGCAGCTCCTGGAAGCAGGTCCCGGCCACCGGGTCGCCGAGTTCGATCCCCAGGCCTGAGCTTTCCCTTTTCCGGCGGAGCGACTAGGGAAGTGCCCCGGAAAGCCGCAGGTCCCCCATGAGCCTCACTCTCGCCGATGTCCGCGCCGCCGCCGAGCGTATCGCCGGCCGGGTCGAACGCACGCCGATGCGCAAGTCCCAGACCCTCTCGGAAATCACCGGGGCGGAGGTCTGGGTGAAGTTCGAGAACCTTCAGTTCACCGCCGCCTTCAAGGAGCGGGGGGCCCTCAACACCCTGCTCCAGCTGTCAGACAATGAGTCCCAGCGAGGCGTCATCGCCGCCTCTGCCGGCAACCACAGCCAGGGTCTCGCCTACCACGCCGCGCGCCTGGGTGTGCCGGTGACCATCGTCATGCCGCGCTCGACCCCCTTCGTGAAGGTCCAGCAGACACGGGCGTTTGGCGCCGAGGTGGTGCAGGAGGGCGACACCTATGATGAATCCGCGGCCATCGCGCAGAAGCTGTGCGATGAGCGCGAGCTGACCTTCGTCCATCCGTTCGATGACCTGAAGGTCATGGCCGGCCAGGGCACGGTGGCCCTGGAGATGTTCGAGGACCAGCCGGACATCGAGGTCCTGCCCGTGCCTATCGGCGGCGGCGGCCTGATCGCCGGCTGCGCAACCGTGGCCAAGTCCATCAACCCGAACTGCCGGGTGATCGGCGTCGAGCCGGCCATGTACCCCTCCTTCACGGCCCGGATGCGGGGGGTCGAGGCCTCCGCGGGCGGGGCGACCATCGCCGAGGGCATAGCGGTCAAGCGGGTCGGTGACCTGACCTATGGCATCGCACGCCCCCTGATCGACGAGGTCCTCCTGCTGGAAGAGCCCTATCTCGAACGGGCCGTGGCCCTGTTCTGCAACGTGGAGAAGACTGTCGCCGAGGGCGCCGGCGCGGCGGCCCTCGCCGCCCTCCTGGCCTATCCGGACCGGTTCCAGGGCAAGAAGGTCGGGGTGATCCTCTGCGGCGGCAACATCGACACCCGCCTTCTCGCCTCGGTCCTCACCCGCCAGCTGGTCCGGGACCAGCGCCTCGTTTCCCTTCGGATCGTCGGCGACGACCGGCCCGGCCTCCTGGCCAATGTCTCGGCCCTGATCGGCCAGATGGGCGCGAACATCATCGAGGTGGCCCACAACCGCCTGGCCCTCGACGTGCCGGCCAAGGGCGCGGAGTTCGACATCATGATCGAAACCCGCGACGCCCGGCACACCGAAGAAGTCATGGAGGCCCTCCGGGCCAGGGGCTATCCGCCTCGCGCGGTCTGAAGGAGACACTAATGCGCCTCGCCCTCATCGCCCTGGCCGCCGGCCTGTCCCTGCTCGCCGCCTGCCAGAGGGGCCCGGACCCCAAGGTCCTGGCCGCCAACGCCGAGGCGGGCAAGGCCTTCCTGGTCAAGAACGCCGCCGAGCCCGGGGTGAAGACCCTGCCGTCCGGCCTGCAGTATGTGGTGGTCCGCTCCGGCGCCGCCGACGGCGTCCGCCCCCTGCCGGGGGACCAGATCAAGGTGCACTACGAGGGCAAGCTCCTGTCCGGCGAGGTCTTCGACAGCTCCTACGACCGGGGCGTGCCCGCCGTCATGCCCCTGGACGGGCTGATCCCGGGCTGGGTCGAGGCCCTGCAGCTCATGCGGCCGGGTGATGAGTGGCGCATCTTCGTGCCGGCGGAGCTTGGCTATGGCGATCAGGGCGGCGGACCGATCCCGCCCGGCGCGACCCTGGTCTTCCGGATCGAGCTGATCGACGTCCTGCCGGGTCCGCGCCACAAACAGGCGGGCTGACGGCGTCAGCCCCGCCGGCGGATCACCACCCGGCGGCCGAGGAGGTCGAGGGGGTTCCAGGTCATGGCCCGGGCGATCTCCCAGGACGTGGCCCTGCGGGTCGCCTGGGTGCGTCGGCGGGCGGCGAAGGCCGCCGGCAGGTCGGCAAGGGCGGCCCGTGCGCCGCGCAGGTTGGGCGCCAGCCGCCCCTGGGTCGCCAGCCGCAGGAAGAGGGCGGTGGTGGCGATGACGTGCAGGGGCAGGGTCAGCCAGAACAACAGGGGCGGGGTGTCCTTGATGAAGATCCGTATGCGGTTCCGGGCGCCATGGAAGCTGGCGAAGTCCGAACCCGCCCCGCCGGTGGAGGCCGAACCCACATGGTCGACCACGGCGTCGGGGATGACCATGCAGGCGCCGCCCGCCAGCCGGATGCGGTAACCCAGGTCGACGTCCTCACAATACATGAAGAGGTCCTCGTCGAACCCGCCCAGGGCCTCGAACAGGGATCGCCGGATGAGCATGGCGCCCCCGCAGGCCGAGAAGCACTCGCCTTCCGCCACCGGGCCGGGATCGGCCAGTCCATAGCCGCCGCGATAGGGAATGCCAGGCAGGCTCATCACGTCGCCCAGGCCGTCGAGGCGTCCGGGCGCGTCGGCCATGGCCTGGCGGCCGCCGAAGCACGCGACCCCGGGGTTGCGCGCAGCGCCCGCGAGCAGGCGCTCCAGCCAGTCTGGCGCCGCGAAGGCGTCGGGGTTCACCAGGGCCAGCCACTCGCCCCGGGCCTGTCGGGCGCCGAGATTGACCCCGGCGGCGAAGCCCAGGTTGGCGCCCGCCGGAACCAGGGAGATCCCGGGGACCTTGCGCATCGCCGCCTCCGGCGCGCCGTCGGTAGAAGCGTTGTCGACCAGCAGGATCTCAAGGGGCGGCAGGGTCTGGCCGGCCAGGGCCGACAGGCAGCGGATCAGGTCCGGGCCCGACTGCCAGGCGACCACGATGACGCTGACCGAGCCCTGGGTCGCCGTCCCGGGGTTGTCTTTCGCCGCGTCCCGCGCCATGCCTCGCACCCTTCGCGGCCTCGCCGCCCGTATCCGGGAATTCCATGACGACCGTAACGCCCCTGGCCCTTCCCGAGGTCCTGCTTATCACGCCCCGCCGCCATGGCGATGCGCGGGGATGGTTCACCGAGACCTGGAGCCGCCGGACCCTGGCCAACGCCGGGATCGAGGCTGAATTCGTCCAGGACAACCAGGCCTTCAACGCCAGGGCGGGAACCGTCCGCGGCCTGCATTTCCAGGCGGCGCCGCACGCCCAGGCCAAGCTGGTGAGGGTTCTGGCCGGCGCGATCCTGGACGTCGCGGTGGACGTCCGGCCGGGATCGCCGACCCGCGGCCGATGGGTCTCCGCCCAGCTCACCGCCGAAGGGGGCGAGCAGCTCTTCGTCCCGCGCGGCTTCGCCCACGGCTACTGCACCCTCTGCGATGACGTCATGCTGGCCTACAAGGTCGACGGCGACTATGCGCCGCAGACCGAGGGCGGAGTGATCTGGAATGATCCGGACCTGGCCATCGACTGGCCGGTGTCCGATGCGGACGCCGTCCTGTCCGACAAGGATCGCCTCCTGCCCCGCCTCGCCCAGCTTCCCGATCCCGCCTTCTGAGTTGCCGTTCCCGCCCATGACCCAGACCGCCTTTGAGGACCATGAGCTCCTCGCCCTTCTCGACCTGGAGACCCTGGACACCGACCTCTTCCGGGGGTTCAACCCGCCCTTCGAGACCCGCCGCATCTATGGCGGCCAGGTGGTGGCCCAGTCCCTGGCGGCGGCTTACCGCACCATCGAAGGGCGGGACTGCCACTCCCTGCATTGCTATTTCATCCGCCCCGGGAACCCCAAGCTTCCCATCCTGTTCCAGGTCGACCGGGCGCGGGACGGCGGTTCCTTCAGCGTCCGCCGGGTGGTGGCCATCCAGAACGGCAAGCAGATCTTCAACCTCGCGGCCTCCTTCCAGGTCCCTGAAACCGGCTTCGAGCACCAGCTGTCCATGCCGGACGCCCCGCCTCCGGAATCCCTGAAGAACGAAGAGGAACTTCGGGCCGAGGCTGGCCTGGATCCCTCGACCCGGCGCATCTGGCCGGTGGAGCTCAAGCCCTGCGAGCCGGTTCCACATGGCTTCGTCGGCGCCCGCGAACCGGTGGACATGTGCTGGTTCCGCACCCGTCTGCCCCTCGGGGATGATGTGGCCCTCAACCAGTGCGCCCTGGCCTATGGATCGGACATGACCCTGATGGACGCCTCCCTGCGCCCGCACGGGGTGGACTGGGACAGCGGACGGCTGCAGGCGGCCAGCCTGGACCACGCCATGTGGTTCCACCAGGCGACCGACTTCCACAACTGGCACCTCTTCGTCCAGGACAGTCCGTCGGCCTCCGGCGGGCGGGGCTTCAACCGCGGCCAGATCTACGCCCGGGATGGCCGGCTGGTGGCCGAGGCCGCCCAGGAGGCCCTGATCCGCTGGCGCTGACGCCGCGTCACGGTGGCCCGGCGGCGAAATCCATGACAGCTTGAGCCTCCCGATCGGGAGGGAGCCCATGGACCTGATCCTTCACCATTACGACGCCTCGCCCTTCTCGGAGAAGGTGCGGATCGTCTTCGGCATGACCGGCCAGGCCTGGTCCTCGGTGATCACTCCGAACATGATGCCCAAGCCGGACCTGACGCCCCTGACGGGGGGCTACCGGCGCGCGCCGGTCCTGCAGATCGGCGCCGACGTCTACTGTGACTCCATGGTCATCCTCGACGAACTGCAGAGGCGCTCGCCCCTGCCCGGAAACCGGGGCCTGGCGGGACTGAGGGGGATCGGTCTCTGGGCGGACCGCTTGTTCTTCCAGGCGACGGTGCCGGTGATCTTCGGCGAGATGGGTCACCTGACCCCGAAGGCCTTCATCGCCGACCGCGAGAAGCTGTCCGGCCGGCCCTTCGACGTCGAGGCCATGGCCCAGGCCGCCGGGCCCATGCGGGTCCAATGGCGGGGGCATGCGGCCTGGATCGACTTTGCTCTGGAGGACTCGCCCTTCCTGGCCGGCGAGGCGCCCGGGCTGGCCGACGCCTCGGCCTGGATGAACATCTGGTGGCTGAAGGGGGCCCTGCCGGACACCTACAACCGCCTCACCGCCGGCCTTGACCGATTGGAGGCCTGGCGGCGGCGGATGGCCGGGATCGGCCATGGCGCGCGGACAGAGATCACCGGGGCGCAGGCTCTGGACCAGGCCCGCAGCGTCCGCCCGGCCGACCCGCCCGCTCATGATCCCAATGACGCCCTCGGCCTGTCTCCCGGCGATCCGGTTGTGGTCATGGCCGACGACTACGGCCGCGATCCCATCGCCGGGACTCTCGTCGCCGCCCGCCATTCCCGCCTCATCCTGGCCCAGGAAACCCCCGACCTCGGCCGCCTGCACCTGCATTTCCCCCGGGTGGGCTACGTCGCCCTGCCCGGCAAGAGCTGAAGGAGATCCTCATGGAAGACCGCATCCAGGTGACCCTCGAGAACGGCGTCGCCGACGTCCGCCTCGTCCGCACCGACAAGATGAACGCCCTCGACGACCGGATGTTCCAGGCCCTGGTGGACACCGGCGAGCGCTTGAAGAGCGAGAAGGGCGTCCGGGCCATCGTGCTGTCGGGCGACGGCCGGGCCTTCTGCGCCGGCCTCGACATGGGCAATTTCGCCAAGATGGCCTCGGGTGAGCGTCGCGGCGGGGCGGGCCTGGTCACGCCCAAGCGCACCGAGGGCGGGTCAAACCACGCCCAGCACGCCGTCATGGTCTGGCGCGAACAGACGGTTCCCGTGATCGCCGCCATCCATGGCGTGGCCTTCGGCGGCGGCTTCCAGCTGGCCCTGGGCGCCGACATTCGCTTTGTCACCCCGGATGTCCGCATGGCGGTGCTGGAGATCAAGTGGGGCCTGGTGCCCGACATGGCGGGCCTGGTCCTGATGAAGCGGCTGGTGCGCGACGACGTCGCCCGGGAACTGACCTACACCGGCCGGGTCTTCAACGGCGAAGAGGCCCACCGCATGGGCCTGGCCACCCGGGTCTGCGCCGATCCCCGCGCCGATGCCCTGGCCCTCGCCGCCGATATCGCCTCCAAGAACCCCGACGCCATCCGGGCTGGTAAGCGGCTGCTGGACCTGGCCCCGGACGCCGACCAGCACGCCATCCTCCTCGCCGAGAGCCAGGAACAGGGCGCCCTGATCGGCTCGCCCAACCAGGTCGAGGCCGTAAAGGCTGCGATGGAGAACCGGGCCGGCGTCTACGCCGACTGAACCGACGCCCACTCGGCCCGGACGCCAGGGTCAGCCTCGGCGTCGGCATGGCTGTGGGCGAGTTCGAGGACCTCGGCGCGAGGCAGGAGTCGCCCCAGCGCCCAGACGGCTGCGCCCCGCACCAGGGGTGAGGCGTCGTCCAATCGCGCCCTTGCAGCAGGGACCAGGGCCGGGTCCGCCGAATTGCCGATGGCGTAGAGGACATTCCGGACCAGCCGGTCCCGGCCCGTCCGCTTGATCGGGGAGCGGGCGAACCTTTCCCGGAAGGCGGCGTCATCGAGGGCCGCAAGCTCGGCCAGGGGCGGCTCAACCCTGTCGGCCCGGGCCGCCAGCTTCTGCTCCCGTCCCGCCTGGGCGAACTTGTTCCAGGGGCAGACGGCCAGGCAGTCGTCGCAGCCATAGATCCGGTTGCCCAGCCCGGGCCTCAGCTCAGGATCCACCGGTCCCCTGTGCTCGATGGTCAGGTAGGAGACGCAGCGGCGGGCGTCGAGCTGGTAGGGGGCGGGGAAGGCGGCTGTGGGACAGGCGTCCAGGCAGGCCCGGCACTGACCACAATGATCCGTCTCCACCGGATCGGCCGGCAGGTCCGCCGTGGTCAGGATCACGCCCAGGAAGAGCCAGGAGCCAAAGTCGCGACTGACCAGGTTGGTGTGCTTGCCCTGCCAGCCCAGGCCCGCCTGCTGGGCCAGGGGCTTTTCCATCAGGGGGGCGGTGTCGACAAAGACCTTCAGGTCGGCCTCGAGGCGCGAGGCCATCCAGCCCCCCAGCTGCTTCAGCCGACCCTTGATGAGGTCGTGGTAGTCATCGCCCTGGGCGTAGACGGAGATCAGGCCCCGGTCGCGCCGGCCCAGGCCCGGCAGGGGGTCGACGTCCGGCCCGTAGTTGAGGCCCAGGACCACGGCGCTGCGGGCCTGCGGCCACAGGGCCCGGGGATGCCCGCGCCTGTCCGCCGTTTCGGCCATCCACGCCATGTCGCCATGTCGACCGGCCTCCAGGAAGGCCTGGAGCCTGGCTGTCGCCGGCCATGACGCCTGGAGCCCGGTGAACCGGCAGACATCGAAGCCGAGGTCGGCCGCCCGCTGGCGGATCGCCTCGCGGAGGTCAGAAGTCGAGGTCGTCATAGTGCGCCGACGGGGCCAGTCCCGGCCAGCGGTCGGCGAGGAGGGGGCGGAAGGCCGGGCGGGACTTCAGCCGCATATACCAGGTCTTCACCGCCGGATAGCCGTCCCAGGGGACGTCTCCCAGGTAGTCGATCACCGACAGGTAGGCGGCGGCCGCAAAGTCGGCCAGGGACATGCGCCGGCCCGCCAGCCAGTCCCGCGCCGCCAGAAGCGCCTCCAGGTAGGCCATGTGATGGCGCAGGGACTCCCGCCCCTGGCGCAGGGCCGCGAGGTCCGGGGCGCCGAGACCGAGGAGCCGCTTTTCCATCTTCTCGTGCAGCAGGAAGCCGGCGACCTCCAGGTCGAACTTGCGGTCGAACCACAGGACCAGTCGCCGGGCCTCCGCCCTTTCCTCAGGCGAGCGGCCGAGCAGGGGCGGTTCGGGGCAGGTCTCTTCCAGATGGTCGAGGATGGTCCGGGACTCACAGAGAACCAGGCCGTCCTCCACCATCACCGGCGTCACGCCCGACGGGTTGAGGTCGAGGAAGCCCTCCGGCTGTTCCCAGTAGCGGACGGTCTGGTCAGTGAAGGCCAGCCGCTTTTCGCCCAGCGCCAGACGGACCTGGCGTGAGGCGGGGTCCAGCGGGAAATGGTGCAGGATGCGTTCGGTCATGCCCGGCCGGCGAGACGTTCTGTGTCGCTCGCACCTAGGCCTATCAGACCTTAAGGGGCGGTTTACTCTGCAGACCTGGCTTCAGAGAAAGCCCCGCCGTGGGGTTCGGCCAGGCCCCTTGGATCCGGATGGATCAGGATGTCGGCCATGGGGAAGGCTTCCAGCAGGCGGCGTTCGGCCTCGACGATGACTCGATGGGCGTCCTCCAGGGTCAGCAGGGGGTCGAGGTCCACATGCATCTGCATGTGCACGTAGGGTCCCGAGGCGCGGGTGCGCAGCTGGTGGACGTCCGTCAGGCGCGGGTCCCGGGTGACCAGATCGACGATCCGGGCGCGATCCGCCGCCGGAAGCTCCTGGTCCATCAGCTGGACGGCGGCCTCGCGGAAGACGCCGATGGCGCCCCAGAGGAGGAGGACGGCGATGACGAGGGCGGCGGCGCCGTCCAGGCCGGCCAGGCCCAGCCAGGCCGAGGCGCCGATGCCCGCCAGGGCGGCCATATTGGAGGCCAGGTCCGAGGCATAGTGCGCGCGGTCGCCGCTGACGGCGACGGACTGGGTGCGCTTCAGGACCCAGGTCTGGGCCGAGATGAGGACGAAGGTCATCACGGTGGACAGGACCATGACCGCCAGGGCCCAGCCTCCGGCCTCCAGGGGCTGGGGATTGAGAAGGCTGCGGATCGCCTCCTGCCCGACAAGCGCCGCCGAGGCGAAGACGAGGCCGGCCTGCATCAGGCTCGCGAAGGCCTCGGCCTTTCCATGCCCGAAACGATGGTCATCGTCGGGCGGGACCGCCGCATACCGGACCGCGAAGAAGGTAAGGGTGGAGGCCAGGAGGTCGAGGCTCGAGTCTGCGAGGGAGGCGAGCAGGGCGACCGAGCCGGAGGCCAGCCAGGCGGCCGCCTTGGCCGTCACCAGCAGGGCCGCCACACCGACCGACATCAGGGTGACCCCCCGGGTCAGGGCGGCGGCGCGGTCCGGGGAGAGGGGGGCGTCAGACGGCATGTCGCCCTTCTAGCGCCCGGCCTCCCCCCGGCCAAATCATTCCGCCCCCCGGAGGCCGGCGGGCTGCGGCCCCACATAGACCGACCGGGGCCGGATCAACCGCCCCGTCGCGACCTGCTCCCAGGCGTGGGCGACCCAGCCCGCCGTCCGCCCCGCGGCGAAGATACAGGTGAAGGCTGAAGGCGGGACGCCCAGGGCCTCCAGGAGAAGGGCGGTGTAGAACTCGACATTGGTCTCCAGCGGGCGGTCGGGCTTGCGGGTGCGCAGGATCTCCAGGGCCGCGGCCTCCACGGCTTCGCCAAGGGCGAGACGCCCCTCATCCGCGCCCAGACGCCGGATGGCCGCCTTCAGGGCGTCAGCCCGGGGGTCCCGGACCCGGTAGACCCGGTGCCCGAAGCCCATCAGCCGGTCGCCGCGGTCGAGGGCGGCCTCCAGCCAGGGACGGGCGTTCGCCGGGGATCCGATCCCGTCCAGCATATCGATGACAGGGCCGGGCGCGCCGCCATGCAGGGGGCCCTTCAGGGCGCTGATCCCCGCCAGGGCGGCGGAGACGAGGCCCGCCCGGGTCGAGGCCGCCACCCGGGCGGCGAAGGTCGAGGCGTTGAGGCCGTGGTCGCTGACGGTCACCAGGTAGGCGTCGAGGGCCGCCGACTGGCCCGCGGTCGGCGACCGACCCAGCATCATCCGCAGGAGATCCTCGGCGTGGCCTGCGCCCGGGTCCGGCGCCAGGGGGGCGAAGCCCGCGCGCCGCCGCAAGAGGGCGCCGGTGAAGACCGCCGGCGCCGCCGTCACCCGAAGGGCGGCGTCCATGTCCTCGCCGTCCGACAGCCGCGCCATGAGGGCCCTCAGTCCCTCAACGGGAGACAGGGCGAGCAGCCCATCATCCAGGCGCGCGACCTCCGTCCAGACCTCCGCCCGGGCGGTTCCCAGGGCGGCCTTCAGGTCCGCGGGTAGGTCCGGCCCCAGGCCCGACCAGAGGCGGGCGCAGACCGTCTCGAAGTCCGCGACGCCCGCCAGGTCCTCCAGGGCGGCGCCCCTCAGGATGAGGCGGCCCGCCTCGCCATCCACGTCCGACAGCACCGTGTGCGCGGCGACGACCGATTCCAGTCCGGCTTCCATGACAATCCCCTTTCCTTGGCAGGTCATGTGAGAGAAACCCAAGGCCCTGAGGGTTGACTCGTCAATCTTGATCAACTTAATCAATATTCGAATGACTCCAGGAGGCCGTCTTGACCGAATGGCTCTCGGCCGCCGAGGCGCTGGACCGCCTCGGGCTCAAGCCCCAGACCCTCTACGCCTATGTCAGCCGGGGACTGCTGACGGCCCGACCGGATCCGGACGACTCCCGCCGCAGCCTCTACCGGGCGCGCGAGGTGGAGGTCCTGGTCGAACGTCGCCGTCGCAGCCGGCGGCCCTCGGATGTCGCCGTCGGGGCCATGGCCTTTGGGGAGCCGGTCCTCTCCTCGGCCATCACCACCGTCCATGCCGGCCGGCACTGGTACCGAGGGCGGGATGCGATCGCCCTGGCCGAAACCGAGACCCTGGAGTCGGTCGCCCGTCTCCTGAGAGGCGGCGACGGGGTGACCTTGAAGCGGTCGGACCGCCCCGCACCCCCGACGGAGGGATCGCCCCTCGCCCGAGCCTTCCTGGCCCTCGCGGCCCGGGCGGCGCAGGCGCCGCCGGCCCTGGGCCAGCCGGTGATCGCCCGGTCTGCGGAAGCGGCGGTCCTTCTGGACATCTTCGCCGACGCCCTGGTCGCCGAAACGGAGCCGGGCCCCATCCATCTGCGACTGGCCAGGGCCTGGCGGCTGGGTCCGGGCCTGAGCCCGGGCGGACAAGGCGCTGACCTGATCCGCCGGACCCTGGTCCTGCTGGCGGACCACGAACTGAACCCCTCGGCCTTCGCCGCCCGGGTGGCGGCCTCGACCGGCGCCTCCCTCGCCGCGTCGGCGCTGGCGGGGCTGGCGGCCCTCTCGGGGCCGCGGCACGGAGGGGCCCCGGCCGCCCTGGCGCAGTTCCGGGATGAGGCTCGTCGGCTGGGGCCCGGCGCCGCGGTCGCGGGCCGCCTCACCGAGTCGCGCAGCCTGCCCGGCTTCGGACATCCCCTCTATCCGGAGGGCGACCCGCGGGCGTCGGCCCTGCTCCTGCGGTTTCAGGCCGCGAAGGACCTTCAGGCCCTCGCGGACCTGGTCCGGGCAACCACAGGGCAGGAGCCCAACATCGACTTCGCTCTCGTGGCGCTTTGCGACCACCTGGAGGCGCCCGAAGGCTCGGCCCTGTCGCTGTTCGCCGTCGCCCGGTGCGCCGGCTGGCTGGCCCACGCCCTGGAGCAGATCCAGGATGGCGGCCTGATCCGGCCCCGGGCGCGCTATACGGGGGACATCTTCGATCAGGATCCGGCGGCGTAGGCCTTCAGGACTTCGAGAGGCGCCACGGCGAGCGCTTCCTCATGGGTCGCTGCGAGGACGATCTGCGGCGCAGCGCCGGCGTCGAAGGCCTGGCGCCAGCGGGGCGCGCAAAGGCACCAGCGATCCCCGGGCTTCAGCCCGGCGAAGCCGTAGGCCGGAACCGGGGTCGACAGGTCGTTGCCCACCGATTTCGAGAAGGCCAGGAACTCTGCGGTCATGACGGCGCAGACCGTGTGCATGCCGACGTCTTCCGCGCCGGTCTCGCAGCAGCCGTTCCGGTAGAAGCCGGTGACGGGGTCGAGGCCGCAGGGCTCAAGGGGGCCGCCCAGCACGTTGCGGGCGTCGGGTTCGTAGCGGGTGATCATGGCGCCATCATAGTCTAAGACCGGCGACGTCGTCGCCCCCGCCGTGAACGCCAGGAGCCCAGGCATGTCGTCCGTCCGTCCGCGTCGAAGCGCCCTCTACATGCCCGCCGGCAACCCCCGCGCCATTGCGAAGGCCCGGGAACTGGCCTGCGACGTGGTGATCCTGGACCTCGAGGATTCCGTGGCCCCCGACGCCAAGACCGCCGCCAGAGACCTCGCAGTCGCGGCTGTGGCTGAGGGCGGCTTCGGCCGGCGGGAGCGGGTGGTCAGGGTCAATGGCCTGGACACCCCCTGGGGCGAGGCGGACCTCGCCGCTGTGGCGGCCGGCCCCATCCCTCCCGACGCCGTCCTGGCGCCCAAGGTCTCGACGCCCGGGGACGTGGCCGCCTACGCAGCGCGCCTGCCCGCCGGCGTCGCCCTCTGGGTCATGGTCGAGACCTGCGCCAGCCTCTTCGCCCTGGATCGCCTGGCCTCGGCGGGGGGTCCCCTCTCAACCCTGGTCGTGGGGTCAAACGACCTGGTCAAGGAGATGCGCTGCCGGGTCGACGCCGACCGGCGCCCCTTGCAGGCGGCCCTGTCCCTGACGGTCGCCGCCGGCCGGGCTCACGGTTTGAACGTCCTGGACGGGGTCTGGAACGACATCGCCGACCTTGAAGGCCTGGAGCGCCAGTGCCGGCAAGGCGTGGAGTTCGGCTTCGACGGCAAGTCCCTCATCCACCCGGACCAGATCGCCGCCGCCAACCAGGCCTTCGCCCCGGAGCCGGACGAGGTGGCCTGGGCCCGCATCGTCGTCGCCGCCTTTGATTCGCCCGAAAATCGCGGCAAGGGCGTCCTGCGGGTCGAGGGCCGGATGGTCGAACGCCTGCACCTGGACCAGGCCCTCCGTCTCCTGGAGATCGCCGCAGCCCTCGAGGAGGCATGATCCGGACCCGCGCGGCCGTACTTCTCGTCCTGGCGTCACTGGCTTTCGCCTGGGCGCCTCCGGCCGCGCGCGCCCAGGACCCGGACCTGATCGGCGATCTCCTGAAGGCCGTCCCGACTCCTGAGGACGACGAGGAAGAGGAGGCCGACGGCGGCGACCTGGACCTGCCAGAGGTGGTGGAGACGCCCTCGGTCCGCTCAGGTCCGACCCCTGTCCCGGGCCAGCGGGTATTGGTGGATGACCACAGCCGCACGCCCGAGGGCCCGCTGAACGCGGCCGAGCGGACCTATGAGGCCCGTCTCCGGGCGGGGTACGCGGCCGCCCAGGGCCGGCAGGGCGAGCTGGACGGGCGGTGGCTTGTCCGCAGCCAGGTCGGACCCGTCTACGCCTTCCAGTTCATCGATTCCGGCGCCGGGACCCTCGACGGGGCCTGGAGCGATCCCCGCCGGCCCGGCGCCCTGACAGGTTCGGGGTACCTGGGCGCGGTCAGCCGCACGGGAGGGCGGCTCGCCATCAGCCTGGAGGCGCCGCCACGCCGCGGAACGGTCCGGCTTCAGCTGCGGCCGGAGGCGCCGGGTCAGTGGGTCGGGACCCTGACCGAGGACGGAGTCGAGGTCTCCGTGCGCATGCAGCGCGAATGAGCCGGGTCTACGCCGGGCCGCGACCGGGGAAGGGCGGATAGGGCTGGGCGCCGGGCGCCAGGGCCGGCCGGGCTGCGGCCAGGGCCTTCTGAAGGACTTCCGGCGCGAGGGTCACGGCCTCGCCAAAGCCCCAGACCGGCCCGGGCCAGGCCGGGTCCCCGGCCCTCCGGCCCACCACATGCACGTGCAGCTGGGGCGTGACGTTGCCAAGGGCCCCGACGTTCAGCTTCTCCACCGCCAGGCCGAGGGCTGCGCCCAGCGCCCGGACGGCGTTTCCGGCGGCGACCACCTCCTCGACCAGGAGCCGGCGTTCCGCAACGGTCAGGTCCTCGATCTCCCGGGCGCCGGCGACCTGCGGGATCAGGATCAGCCAGGGCCAGCGGGCGTCGTCCTGCAGGCGGACATGGCAGAGGGGTAGCTCGTCCAGGGCGTGGGAACTTGCGAGGAAGGCGGGATCGATCTCGGGCATGAGGCCAGATTGGCCGCGCCCGGGGCCCGCCACAAGCGCTTGCAGCGTTGCAGGCTCCGCCGCTTACAGCTAGGGACGCTCCGACGCGGGCCGACCGCGGAACCCACACTCCGGAGACGAACCATGGCTTCCAGGAAACCCATCCGCGTGGCGGTCACCGGCGCGGCCGGCAACATCGGCTACGCCCTCCTGTTCCGCATCGCCTCGGGCGCCATGTTCGGCCCCGACCAGCCGGTCATCCTCCAGCTGCTGGAGATCCCGGTGGAAGGGCCCCAGAAGGCCCTCAAGGGCGTGGCCATGGAGCTTGAGGACTGCGCCTTCCCCCTGCTGGCGGGCATGGTCCTGACCGGCGAGGCCGAGGTCGCCTTCAAGGACGCCAACTGGTGCCTGCTGGTGGGCTCCAAGCCCCGCGGCCCCGGCATGGAGCGCGCCGACCTCCTGAAGGACAACGGCAAGATCTTCATCGCTCAGGGCAAGGCCATCGACGCCGTCGCCGCCGATGACGCCCGGGTGGCGGTGGTCGGCAACCCCTGCAACACCAACGTGATGATCGCCGCCGCCCAGGCCCGCCGCCTGCCGGCCGACCGCTTCACCGCCATGGTCCGCCTGGACGAGAACCGCGCCCGGGCCCAGCTGGCCCAGAAGGCCGGCGTGGCCATCGACGAGGTCACCGACCTCTACATCTATGGCAATCACTCACCGACCATGTTCGCGGACTTCACCCACGCGAAGATCGGCGGCAAGGATGCGGCCAGCGTGATCGGCGACGAAGCCTGGCTGAAGAACGACTTCCTTCCCGCCGTCGGCAAGCGCGGTGCGGCCATCATCGAGGCCCGGGGCCTGTCCTCGGCCGCCTCGGCCGCGAACGCCCTGGTCGACCACGTCCGCGACCTGGTCACTCCCGGCAAGGTCCACTCGGTGGCGATCAGCAGCGAGGGCCGCTACGGCTTCGCCCCCGGCGTCTGGGCCGGCATGCCCGTGCGCACCACGGCGACCGGCTACGAGGTGATCGAGACCTTCGCCATGGACGACTTCGCCAAGTCGAAGATCGGCCTGACCAACGATGAGCTGGTCGGCGAGCGTGAGACCATCAAGGACCTCCTGGCCTGAGACTTCAGACCCACCCTCGCCGCCGAAGCTCGGCGGCGTAGGTGCGGCTGACCGGCGCCTCCGCTCCATCTTTCAATGTCAGGGTCGCCCGGCCGTCGCCCCGGCGGGCGTCGGCGATGCCGGCGCGCGCCACCCACCAGGATCGGTGCACCTGCATGCCCTCCTGGCCCTCCAGCTCGGCGACGGCGTCGGCCATGCGAAGCAGGATCAGGTCCTGTCCGGCGCTGGTGTGCACGCGCAGATAGTGGTCCTCGGCCTCGACCGCCCAGATCTCGGCGCCGCGCAGCCGGATCGGCAGCCGCTCCAGGAAGCGCGAGGGTGCGGTGGACAGGCCCGGCTCCCTCCGGTCCCGGGTGACCGGGTTCACGGCCACGGAGAGCAGCGACATGGACACGGACACCACCAGGGAGGTGCCGATGTATCCGAGCAGGGCTGAGGGAGGGATATGCGCTCCCGGAATCAGGCCCGCCGTCAACCAGACGATCACGCCGATCGGCGCGAAGGTCAGGAGGCCGCCCAGGATCGCGCGGAGCCAACGGTTCAGCCCGGGCGCGAGCCGGCCCGCCAGGAGGTAGCCCCCCAGGCCGATGGCGCCGGTCAGGACCGCCACCGGGATCATGTAGGCGAGCCTTACGCCCAGGGGAAAGTCTTCGAGACCGAAGGCGCCGACAAACCCGAGGAAGGCGCCGACGGCTGCGGCGAGGCCCAGGGTGATGGCGAACACCCGCCGGTAATCCTCCACCGTCCACGCTTCGTGAATGGCGGACCCGGGCGGCTTGCGAAGCGGCGGCGTCATCTGGCGAATCCCCGTTTGAGGCCCGGCGCGGGGGCCATCAGGTTCCGGCCATGGCCCAGCGGCGACGTCCGCCCGGCCGACCGGAGACCCAAGATGACCCTGATGTCCCAAATCCGCACCCCCTCGCGCAAGATCACGTTGATCGTCGCCCTGACGGTGGGCCCCCTTGCCCTGGCGGCGTCTCTCCTGCCCGGGATCCTGGCGGACCGGACGGCGGGCGCTGCGCCGGCGGCGGTGCATCCGCATGCCCCGGACCTGGACCTGCTGGCCTCGACCTCGCCGGTCATCCTGGTCCACCTGGCGTTCGGCCTGCTCGCCCTGATGGTCGGGGCCATCCTCATGGCCGGGCGCAAGGGCGCCCGGATGCACCGGATCCTCGGCTGGGGCTGGGTGCTTGCAGTGGGGATCGTCGCCGTCACCTCCCTCTTCATCCGAGTCGTCAATCCGGGTCACTTCTCCTTCATCCACATCCTGAGCGGCTATGTGATCATCGCCCTGCCCCTGGCGGTGGCGGCGGCCCGACGCCATGACGTGGAACGGCACCGGCGCTACATGACCGGCCTGTTCTATGGCGGCTTCGCCGTGAACGTCCTCTTCGTCCTCCTGCCGGGCCGTTTCGTGTGGAATCTCTTCCTCGGCTGACGCAGCGGCAGGACGGCTCGGCGGTTGCCTGATCTCCGGGGGGCGCCTATAAACCGGCCACTCGCCAATCGGGCGAGCCAGCAGAACAGCGCTTCTGGGCCCCATGAACATCCACGAACATCAAGCCAAGGCCGTCCTGTCCGAGTTCGGCGTGGCGGTCCCGCGCGGGTATCCCGCCTTTTCCGTCGACGAGGCCGTCAAGGCCGCCGAGCAGCTGGGCGGTCCGGTCTTCGTGGTGAAGTCCCAGATACACGCCGGCGGGCGCGGCAAGGGCCGCTTCGAGGGCCTCGCGGCCGACGCCAAGGGCGGCGTCCGGGTGGTCAAGAGCGTCGACGACGTGCGGACCAACGCCCAGGAAATGCTGGGCCGGGTCCTCGTGACCCACCAGACCGGGCCCAAGGGCAAGCAGGTCAACCGCCTCTACATCGAGGAAGGCGCCGCCATCGCCAAGGAGTTCTACCTCTCCCTCCTGGTCGACCGCGAAACCAGCTGGGTTTCGGTGGTCGCCTCGACGGAGGGCGGCATGGATATTGAGACCGTCGCCCACGACACGCCGGAAAAGATCATTACCTTCGGCATCGACCCGGCGACCGGCGTCTGGCCGTTCCATGGACGCGCCCTGTCCAAGGCCCTGGGCCTCAGCGGCGACCTCGCCAAGCAGGCGGCCAAGCTTCTGGGTCAGCTCTACACGGCCTTCGTCGCCAAGGACATGGCGATGCTCGAGGTCAACCCGCTGATCGTGACCGCCGACGACCAGCTGCGGGTCCTGGACGCCAAGGTGTCCTTCGACTCCAACGCCCTCTACCGGCATCCGGAAGTGGTGGCTCTGCGCGACGAGAGCGAAGAAGACCCGAAGGAAATCGAAGCCTCCAAGTTCGACCTCTCCTACATCGCCCTTGATGGCGAAATCGGCTGCATGGTCAACGGCGCCGGCCTGGCCATGGCGACCATGGACATCATCAAGCTCTACGGCGCCGAGCCCGCCAACTTTCTGGACGTCGGCGGCGGCGCGGACGAGGCCAAGGTGACGGCCGCCTTCAAGATCATCATGGCCGATCCCAATGTGAAGGGCATTCTGGTCAACATCTTCGGCGGGATCGCCAGGTGCGATATCCTGGCCAACGGCGTGGTCAACGCCGTCAAGCAGGTCGGCCTGACCGTGCCCCTGGTGGTGCGCCTGGAAGGCACGAACGCCGAGTTGGGTAAGAAGATCATCAATGAGAGCGGCCTTAACGTCATTGCGGCCAACGACCTCAGCGATGGCGCAGAGAAGATTGTGAAAGCCGTGCGGGGGCTCGCCTAATGTCCATTCTGATCGGCAAAGAAACCCGGGTCATCTGCCAGGGAATTACCGGCGCCCAGGGCACCTTCCACTCCGAGCAGGCCATCGCCTACGGGACCAAGATGGTCGGCGGCGTCACCCCCGGCAAAGGCGGGACCACCCATGTGGGCCTGCCCGTGTTCAACACGGTGGATGAAGCCGTGCGGCAAACGGGCGCAGACGCCAGCGTGATTTATGTGCCGCCGCCCTTCGCCGCGGATTCGATCCTCGAAGCGATCGACGCCGGAATTCCCCTGATCATCTGCATCACGGAAGGCATTCCCGTCGCCGACATGGTCAAGGTCAAGCGGGCCCTGTCGGGCTCGAAGTCCCGGCTGATCGGCCCGAACTGTCCCGGCGTGCTGACCCCCGAAGCCTGCAAGATCGGCATCATGCCCGGGAATATCTTCCGCAAGGGCTCGGTGGGTGTTGTTTCCCGTTCGGGTACCCTTACCTACGAGGCGGTGTTCCAGACCAGCCAGGTCGGCCTTGGCCAGACCACGGCCGTGGGCATTGGCGGGGACCCCGTGAAGGGCACGGAGTTCATCGACGTGCTCGACATGTTCCTGAAGGACCCCGAGACCGAGTCGATCATCATGATCGGCGAAATCGGCGGTTCGGCTGAAGAAGATGCTGCAGAATTCATAAAGAATTCAGCGATTCGGAAGCCTATGGTCGGGTTCATTGCGGGCCGCACCGCCCCGCCCGGACGCAGGATGGGCCATGCCGGCGCCATCATCTCGGGTGGCAAGGGCGGCGCGGAGGACAAGATTGCGGCGATGGAGTCCGCGGGAATCCGCGTGGCGCCGTCTCCGGCGAAGCTGGGAGAGACCCTGCTCGAGGTGCTGAAAGGCGCCTGAGGGGGCCTGACAATTTAACCTTGAGCGGTCCAGGTCGACTCTCCTCCAGAAGGCGTCGCGGGCCGCCGGCGACAGGCGGGCGACATGGCGGATGACGCTGGACGGATCAACGAACTGCTGGCTGAGACCTCCTTCCTCTATGGCGGGAACGCCGCCTTCATCGAGGATCTCTACGCCCGCTGGCTGAAGGCGCCGGACTCGGTCGAGCCCTCCTGGCGCAGCTTCTTCACCTCCATCCACGATCGGGCCGGCGCGGGCCAGCCCCTGGCGCCGCCCTCCTGGACCGCCCGGGCCGCACCCGCCGCCCGTCCGGACTGGCTCTCCGCCATCGATGGGCTCTGGCCGGCGGTGGAAGCCAAGCTCGCCTCGAAGATCAGCGATCGGGGACCCGCCGCATCGGCCCACGACGTGCGCGCAGCCACGCTCGATTCCCTTCGCGCCATCATGATGATCCGCGCCTACCGGATGCGGGGCCATCTGCGGGCCAACCTGGACCCCCTCGGCATCGCCATGCCTGAGGGCGACGCCTCTGAGCTCGATCCCGCCACCTACGGCTTCAGCGAGGCGGACTATGACCGCCCGATCTTCCTCGACTACGTCCTGGGCCTCGAGACCGGAACGATCCGGGAGATTCTCGCCATCCTCAAGCGCACCTACTGCGCCGATATCGGGGTGCAGTACATGCACATCTCCGATCCGGCCCAGAAGGCCTGGCTGCAAGAGCGGATCGAGGGGCGGGACAAGGAGATCGTCTTCACCCGTGAGGGCAAGATCGCCATCCTGAAGAAGCTGATCGAGACCGAGGGCTTCGAACGCTTCCTGCATAAGCGCTTCCCCGGCACCAAGCGCTTCGGCCTCGACGGCGGGGAGGCCATGGTCCCCGCCCTTGAGCAGATTATCAAGCGCGGCGGCGCCCTGGGGGTGCAGGACATCGTCATCGGCATGCCGCACCGGGGCCGCCTGAACGTGCTGGCCGCCGTGATGGGCAAGCCCTACCACGCCATCTTCCACGAGTTCCAGGGCGGCACGAGCCTGCCCTCGGACGTCGAGGGCTCGGGGGACGTGAAGTACCACATGGGCGCCTCCTCCGACCGCGCCTTCGACGGCAACACCGTCCACCTGTCCCTGACCGCCAACCCCTCGCACTTGGAGATCGTCAACCCGGTGGTCCTGGGCAAGGCGCGGGCCAAGCAGGCCTTTGCTCTGCGGGAGACCTCGGACGCCGGCCGCGGCCATGTCCTGCCCCTGCTGCTGCATGGCGACGCCGCCTTCGCCGGCCAGGGCGTGGTGGCGGAATGCTTCGCCATCTCCGGGACCCGGGGCTACCGGACCGGGGGCTGCCTGCACTTCATCGTCAACAACCAGATCGGCTTCACAACGGCGCCGAAGTACAGCCGCTCCTCGCCCTATCCGTCCGACGGCGCCCTCATGGTGGAGGCCCCGATCTTCCACGTGAACGGAGACGATCCCGAGGCCACGGTCTTCGTGGTCAAGGTCGCCACCGAGTTCCGCCAGAAGTTCGGCCGCGACGTCGTCATCGACATGTTCTGCTACCGGCGGTTCGGCCACAACGAGGGCGACGATCCGACCATGACCTCGCCCCTGATGTACGCTCGCATCAAGGATCATCCGACCACGCGCGAGATCTACACCCGACAGCTGGTGAGCGAAGGCGTGGTCACCGAGGATGAGGTCAACGCCTGGATCAGCGAGTTCGAGGCCTTCCTCGACCGGGAGTTCGAGGCCGGAAAGACCTTCAAGCCCGACAAGGCCGACTGGCTGGATGGCAAGTGGTCCGGCCTCGCCCTGCCCGAGGGCGAAGAGCGGCGGGGGAACACCTCGGTTCAGATCGCCCGGCTGAAGTCCCTGGGTGCGGCCATCACCGCCATTCCGGATGGTATCGACGTCCACAAGAACGTCAGGCGGGTCATCGAGGGGCGCAAGGCGGCCATCGAATCCGGTGAGGGCCTCGACTGGGCCACGGCCGAACACCTCGCCTTCGGCAGCCTGCTGCAGGACGGCTTCCCCGTCCGCCTGGCCGGCCAGGACAGCGTGCGCGGCACCTTCACCCAGCGCCACTGCGACATCATCGACCAGACGACAGAGGCGCATTACACGCCCCTCAACAACCTGGGCGGCGGACAGGCGCACTTCGAGGTGATCGACTCGCCCCTGTCGGAAGAAGCCGTGCTGGGCTTCGAGTACGGCTTCTCCCTGGCGGATCCCAAGACCCTGGTGCTCTGGGAAGGCCAGTTCGGCGATTTCGCCAACGGCGCCCAGGTGGTGATCGACCAGTTCATCTCGTCCGGCGAGCGCAAGTGGCTGCGGATGAGCGGGCTCGTCCTGCTGCTGCCGCACGGCTATGAGGGACAAGGACCCGAGCACTCTTCGGCCCGCCTGGAGCGGTTCCTACAGCTCTGCGCCGAGGACAACCTGCAGGTGGTGAACTGCACCACTCCGGCCAACTACTTCCACGTGCTGCGCCGGCAGATGCGACGGGAGTTCCGCAAGCCCCTGGTGGTCATGACCCCCAAGTCGCTCCTGCGGCACAAGAAGGCGGTGTCGCTCCTGTCCGAACTGGCGGAGGGGTCCTCCTTCCACAGGGTGCTGCACGACGACGCCGAGCGCGGCCGGCACACCGCCCTGACCCTCGACCCGCCGGAGAAGATCCGCCGCGTCGTCCTGTGCTCCGGCAAGGTCTATTACGACCTGCTGGAGGCGCGGGAGGAGAAGGGACTGACCGACATCTACCTGATGCGGCTTGAGCAGTTCTATCCCTGGCCGATGAAGTCCCTCTCCACCGAACTGTCCCGCTTCCCCAACGCCGAACTGGTCTGGTGCCAGGAAGAGCCGAAGAATATGGGCGGCTGGACCTTCGTCGATCCCTGGCTGGAGCTGACCCTCGAGCGCCTGAAGGTGAAGTCCAAGCGCGCCCGCTATGTGGGCCGTCCCGCCTCCGCCTCCACCGCCGCCGGGCAGATGAGCCGGCACAACCGCGAACTCCAGGCCTTCCTCGCCGAAGCCCTCGCCTGAACCCAAGGACACGACCATGGCCGACATCATGACCCCCGCCCTTGGAGAGTCCGTCTCCGAGGCCACCGTGGCGCGCTGGGCGAAGAAGCCTGGCGAAGCGGTCCGCAAGGACGAGATCCTGGTCGAGCTTGAGACCGACAAGGTCAGCCTCGAAGTGGCGGCCCCGGCGGACGGCGTCCTGGAGTCCATCTCCGCCGAGGAAGGCGCGACGGTCGAGCCCGGCGCGGTCCTGGGCCGGGTGAAGGAGGGCGCCGCAGCCGCAGCCCCGGCCGCCGCCCCTGCGCCCGCCGCGCCCAAGCCCGCCAAGCCCGCCCCCGCCGCCCCGGCGGCCGCCGCCGCCGCGCCGGTTCTGGCCCCTTCCGCCCAGCGCATCGCCACTGAAGGCGGGCTCGATCCCGCCGCCATCCCCGGCTCCGGCAAGGGCGGGCGGGTGACCAAGGCCGACGCCATGGCCGCCCTCGAGGCGCGCGCCGCCGCCCCGCCGCCGGCCCCTGCGCCGACCGCCCCGCGCGAGGCCCACGCCCGCGAGGAGCGCGTCAGGATGTCCCGCCTGCGGCAGACCATCGCCCGCCGGCTGAAGGAGGCGCAGCAGACCGCCGCCATGCTGACGACCTTCAACGAGGTCGACATGAGCGCCGTCATGGCCCTTAGGAACACCTACAAGGACGCCTTCGAGAAGACCCACGGCGTGAAGATGGGCTTCATGGGCTTCTTCGTCCGGGCCTGCATCCACGCCCTCAAGGCCGTGCCCGAGGTCAACGCCGAGATCGACGGACAGGACCTGATCTACAAGAACCACTACGACATCGGCGTGGCCGTCGGCACCGAGCGCGGCCTTGTCGTGCCCGTGGTCCGCGACGCCGACGCCCTGTCCCTGGCGGGGATCGAGAAGGCCATCGGCGCCCTCGGCAAGAAGGCCCGAGACGGCGCCCTGGCCCTGGATGACCTGCAGGGCGGCACCTTCACCATCTCGAACGGCGGGGTCTATGGCTCGCTGATGTCGACGCCGATCCTCAATGCACCGCAGTCGGGCATCCTGGGCATGCACAAGATCCAGGAGCGTCCCATGGCCGTGAACGGCCAGGTGGTCATCCGCCCAATGATGTACCTGGCCCTGTCCTATGACCACCGCATCGTCGACGGCCAGGGCGCCGTGACCTTCCTGGTCCGCGTAAAGGAAGCCATCGAGGATCCGCAGCGCCTGCTGCTCGACATCTAATCCGGTTCAGGCCCCTGGCGGGCGAGGAAATCCCATGTCCCAGTTCGACGTCGTCATCATCGGGGGCGGCCCCGGGGGCTACAACGCCGCCATCCGCGCCGGCCAGCTTGGCCTGAAGGCCGCCATTGTCGAGATGCGGTCCACCCTGGGCGGCACCTGCCTGAACGTCGGCTGCATGCCCTCCAAGGCCCTGCTGCACGCCTCCGAGCTCTTCGAGGCCGCGAACCGGGAGTTCGAGCACCTGGGCATCGAGGTCGCCCCGCGCCTCAACCTCAAGCAGATGATGGCCCAGAAGGACGAGTCGGTGAACGCCCTGACCAAGGGCGTCGACTTCCTCATGAAGAAGAACAAGGTCGAGCGCTTCCTCGGCAAGGGCCGGCTGGCCGGCGCGGGCCGGGTCGAGGTGGAGGGAGAGGACGGCAAGGTCGTCACCCTCGAAGCCGCCAACATCGTCCTCGCCACGGGCTCCGAGCCTTCGGGCCTGCCGGGAGTGAAGGTCGACGGCGATCGCATTGTCGATTCCACCGGCGCCCTGTCCCTGGGCGAGGTCCCCAAGACCCTGGTCGTCATCGGCGCCGGCATCATCGGCCTGGAGCTGGGGTCGGTCTGGCGCCGGCTCGGCGCCGAGGTCACGGTCATCGAGTACCTGGACCGCATCTGCCCCGGCATGGACGCCGAGCTGGCCAAGGCCTTCCAGCGGACCCTGGCCAAGCAGGGCGTGAACTTCCGCCTGGGCGCCAAGGTGACCGGAGCCAAGGCCGGCAAGTCCAAGGTCGAGCTTTCGGTGGAGCCCGCCGGCGGCGGCGCCGCCGAGACCCTTTCGGCAGACCGCGTCCTCCTCGCCATCGGCCGCCGGCCCTATACGGAGGGCCTAGGGCTTGAGACCGTAGGCCTGGTTCCGGACGCCAGAGGCTTCATCGAGACCGACCACTTCCGGACAGCTGCGCCGGGCGTCTGGGCCGTCGGCGACGTCATCCATGGGCCCATGCTCGCCCACAAGGCGGAGGAGGACGCCGTCGCCTGCATCGAGCTGATCGCCGGCAAGGCGGGCCACGTCGACTACAACCTGGTGCCCAGCGTCGTCTACACCACCCCCGAGGTGGCCTGGGTCGGCCGCAATGAAGAACAGCTCAAGGCCGAGGGCCGCGCCTACAAGGCCGGCAAGTTCCCCTTCGCCGCCAACAGCCGGGCCAAGATCAACCACGAGACCGATGGCCTCGTGAAGGTGCTGGCCGACGCCGCCACCGACGAGATCCTGGGCGTGCACATCCTCGGCCCGCAGGCGGGCGAGCTGATCGGCGAGTACTGCGTAGCCATGGCCTTCCGCGCCGCCAGCGAGGACATCGCCCGCGTCTGCCATCCGCACCCGACGCGCTCCGAGGCCGGCCGGCAGGCCGCCATGGGCGTCGAAGGCTGGACCATGCAGGCCTGACGGGCGCCGGACGGCTTCGTCAGGCCCTCGGGTGAGCGCTCGCATAGGCCCGGAGCAGGGCCGCGGAATCCACCTGGGTGTAGCGCTGGGTGGTGGACAGGGAGGCGTGGCCCAGCAGCTCCTGAATTGATCTCAGGTCGGCGCCGGCGCCCAGAAGGTGGGTGGCGAAGGCGTGCCTCAGGGCGTGAGGCGTGGCGCTGGCCGGCAGGCCCAGCCGCCCCCGCATCCCCTGCACCGCCGCCTGGACATGCCGTGGCGAAAGGGGGCCGCCCCGCCGGGCCCGAAACAGGGGGTCGTCGGGCGAGAGGGGAAAGGGCTGGGCGTCCAGGTAGTCCTGAACGGCCCGGGCCACCCTGGGCAGGACCGGGACCATCCGCGTCTTCGCGCCCTTGCCCGTGATCCGCAGGGCCTCGCCCAGGGGCGCATCCCGGCGGCGCAGGGACAGGGCCTCGGAGATCCGCAGGCCGCAGCCGTAGAGCAGGGTCAGGACGGCCTCGTCCCGGGCCGACTCCCAGGGGTCCAGGTTTGCATCGAGCCCCGGTTCGGCCAGGAGTTCCGCCGCCTGGTCCTCGCTGACCGGGCGCGGGGCCGAGGGCCGGACCCGCGGCCCCCGCACCAGGGCGAGGGCGGGGTTGGCGATCCCCAGCCTTCGGTCGAGGAAGCCGTGGAAGGTCCGGATCGCTGACAGGGACTGGGACAGGGAGCGGGGCGACAGCGGCGCCTCGCCCTGGCGCAACACCGCCAGCCAGGCCCGGATTTCTGCGGCGCTGATCCCGCCGAGGTCCGCCGCCGTCAGGGGGCCGCCCCGATGTCCCTCCAGGAAGGTCAGGTAGCGCCGTCCGATAAAGCCGTAGGCGGCCAGGGTGCGGGGCGACAGGCGTCGCTCCTGCTCCAGGTGCTCCAGCCATTGGGCGAGGGCCGCGCGGGCCTCCATCAGGCGTCTCCGCCCGGCTCCGCGTCCATGAGCCGCCGCGCCAGCCGCTCGGTGACCCGGGCCACGAAGGCGACAAGCTCCGGCCCCATGTCCGGCGTGAAGCCCTCAGGGTCGCCGGACCCGAAGCCGAGGAGCCCCGGGCCGGTGGGCAGTTCAAGGCGGGCCAGGGCCATGGAGCGGACAAAGGGCGCCTGCTCGCCAAACAGGCCGAGGGCCGTCGCCCTGAACCCGAGAAGGAGCTCCGCCCCGTCGTCGAGCACCCGGGCGACCCCGTCGTCCGGCAGGCGCCGCCAGCCTTCCGGAGCCAAAGGTCCCTCCAGGCCAAGGGCTCCGGCCTGCAGGCCAAATCGGGCGCGGGCGATCTCATCGAGGCGAAGGGCGAGATCAGCGGCGTCTGTCGCGTCCAGGAGATCCAGAACCGCCTCCCGGGTCTGGGCCTGGGCCATGAAATTGGCGCGGGCGACCACTTCGAGCCGGACCCGCGCCTCGCTCTCAAGCCGGGCGGTCTCGCTGACCCGGGCGAGGGCGGCGGGCCCGAACTCCACCACGCGGGCGTCGGGCCTCAGGGCCAGACCCAGGGCCTGGAGGGTCTCCGGATCACCGGTCAGGATGTCCGGGCGACGGAGCAGGACCGCGCGCACCATTTCGGGCCCGGGCTCGTCCGCCACGTCCGCCTCGCCCGCACCGCTCATCGCTCCTGCACCCCTGGCTCAGAGTATCGACTGTCCCGTGGCGGCCCAGTCGCTGAGGAACTGAGAAAGCCCCCGTTCGGTTAACGGGTGCTTGAAGAGGGCGGTGAAGACTTCCGGCGGGATCGTGGCGCAGTCGGCGCCGCAGAGGGCGGCGGCCGTGACATGGGCCGGGCTCCGGATCGAGGCGGCGAGGATCTCGGTATCGAAGTCGTAGTTGTCGTAGATGGCCCGGATCTCGGTGATCAGGTCCATGCCCTCCGCGCCGTGGTCGTCCAGCCGGCCGATGAAGGGCGAGATGTAGCTGGCGCCGGCCTTGGCCGCGAGCAGGGCCTGAGCCGCCGAGAAGCACAGGGTGACGTTGGTCTGGATTCCCTGCACCGCGAACTCCGATGTGGCGACCAGGCCCTCCCGCGTCAGCGGCACCTTGACCACCACGTTCGGCGCGATCGCAGCCAGCTTCACGCCCTCGGCGAGCATGCCCGCCGTGTCCGTGGCGGCGACCTCGGCGCTGACCGGCCCTTCGACCAGTTCGCAGATCTCGGCGATGACGTCGAACATGGGCCGGCCCGACCTGGCGATCAGCGTGGGGTTGGTCGTCACGCCGTCGACGAGGCCGGTGGCGGCGAGATCCTTGAGGATCGCCACGTCGGTGGTGTCGAGAAAGAGTTGCATCTGGCTGCGTCCGCTTTTGTTGAAGGGGTCTTGTAGGACTCCGGAGGCCGCCCCGGAAGCCCTGAAGGCTCCCGGTCCGGGACGGACCGGTCTAAGAAGAGGCGACATGGCCCGCATTGTCTCCGTCCTCCTGCCCCTGCCCCTGCCGGAAGCCTTCGACTACGAGGAGCCCGAGGGTCTTGACCTGTCGGTGGGAGAGCAGGTCTCCGTTCCCCTGGGCGGTCGTCTCGCCGGGGGCGTGGTGACCCAGGTCCGGGAGGGCGCCGGCGGCAACCGTCCGCTCAAGGCGGTGTCCGGCCGGCTCGAGGCTCTCCCGCTCAGTCCGGCCACCCTGGACTTCATCCAGTGGGCGGCGCGCTACGCCGCGGAGTTTCCGGGCCTGCCCCTGGCCATCGCCCTGCGCGGCGCCCGGGCGCCCCTGCCGCGCCCTGAGCGCCTCGCGGTCCTCTCGGACCAACCGCCATCCCGGGTGACGCCGGCGCGGACCCGTGTCCTGGAAGCCGCCGGGGAGGGCCCGGCGGCGCCGGCGGACCTGGCCCGCCGCGCCGGGGTCTCGGCCGCCGTCGTCCGGGGGCTCATCGACGACGGCGCCCTCGAGATGCGGCTCGCTCCGCGTCCCGACACCTTCGGCGCCCCGGACCTCGACCGACCGGCGCCGCCCCTCAATGACAGCCAGGCCGCCGCCGCCGCAGGCCTGCGGGACATGCTCGGCGAGGGGGGGTTCCAGGCCGCCCTCCTCGACGGGGTCACCGGTTCCGGCAAGACGGAGGTCTACCTGGAGGCGGTCCGGGCCGCCCTGGCCGCGGATCCGGGCGGACAGGTCCTGATCCTCCTGCCGGAGATCGCCCTGACCCAGGCCCTGATCGCCCGGGTGACGGAGCGGTTCGGAGCCCCTCCTGGCGAGTGGCACTCCGGGGTCGCCCCGCCCGCCCGCCGGCAGGTCTGGGACGCGGTGGCGGAGGGCCGCTGCCGGATCGTCGTCGGCGCGCGGTCCGCCCTCTTCCTGCCCTTCCGCCGCCTCCGCCTGATCGTGGTCGACGAGGAGCATGACACCTCCTTCAAGCAGGAAGAGGGCTTCATCTACCAGGCGCGGGACCTCGCTGTCGTCCGGGCCAAGCTGGAGGGCGCAGCGGTCATCCTCGCCTCGGCGACGCCCTCCCTTGAGACCCTTCGGAACGCCGAGACCGGCCGCTACCGATGGCTGCGGCTCGCGGACAGACACGGTGAGGCGCGACTACCGGACATCCGGCTGGTGGACCTGCGGGAGTCGCCGCCGGAGGCGGGCCGATGGATCTCACCGCCCCTCGCCGAGGCCATGGCCGAGACCCTGGCGGCGGGGGAGCAGACCCTGCTCTTCCTGAACCGGCGAGGCTACGCCCCTCTGGTCCTGTGCCGGGCCTGCGGCCAGAAGCTGACGGCGCCGGACACCGATTCCTGGCTGGTGGAACATCGCTACACCAACCGTCTGGTCTGCCACCTGACCGGGTTCTCCATGCCGCGCCCAGCGACCTGTCCGCACTGCGGGGCCGCCGATTCCCTGGTCTCCATCGGCCCTGGGGTCGAGCGTCTCGAGGAGGAGGCCCGGGCCCTGTTCCCGGAATCGCGCATCGCGGTCTTCTCCTCCGACACCGTGCGCAGCGCCGCCGACGCCCGGTCCATGGTCGAGACCATGGCGGCCGGAGAGATCGACATCCTCGTCGCCACCCAGGCCGCGGCCAAGGGGCATAACTTCCCGAACCTGACCCTTGTCGGCGTGATCGACGCGGACCTGGGCCTCAGGGGCGGGGACCTGCGGGCCGCCGAGCGGACCTTCCAGCTCCTGGCCCAGGCCACGGGACGGGCCGGACGACGCGACCGGCCCGGACGCGCCCTGATCCAGACCTGGACTCCCGATCATCCCGTCATGCAGGCGCTCAGGGCCCAGGATCGGGACGCCTTCGTCCGGACCGAGCTGGATGAGCGGGAGCTGGCGGGCCTGCCGCCCTTCGGCCGCCTGGCGGCGGTGGTGGTGTCAGGACGCGACCCAGCGGCGCTGGAGGCTTTCGTCCGTGAGGCGGCGGCCGCGGCTCCCAACGCCGAGGGCGTTGAGGTCTATGGACCGGCCGACGCGCCGATGGCCCTTGTGCGGGGCCGCCGGCGCAAGCGCTTCCTGGTGCGCGCCGATCGGCAGGTGGATCTGTCGGCCTATATGGGGGCCTGGCGGGCCCGGCTGAAGCCGCGGGGCTCCATCCGGGTCTCCATCGACGTCGACCCCTACAGCTTCTTCTGAGGCCGGGAGAGGCCCGGCGGGTCAGTGACCCGCCGCACCTTCCTTCTTCGACTTTGCGTTCCGGGCAATGATGTTGAGCACCTCGACCCCCACAGAGAAGGCCATGGCGGCATAGATGTAGCCCTTGGGGATATGGACCCCGAAGCCGTCGGCGACCAGAACCATGCCGATCATCAGCAGGAACCCGAGGGCCAGCATGACGACGCTGGGATTCTCGTTGATGAAGTTCGCCAACGGGTCTGCAGCGACGAGCATGACGATCACGGTGATGATCACGGCTGTCACCATGATGGGAAGGTGATCCGTCATCCCGACCGCTGTCAGGATGGAGTCCACGGAGAACACCATGTCGATCAGGATGATCTGGAAGATCACTGCGCCGAAGTTGGTGGCGACCACGGTGGTTTTGTCGAGGAAGTCCGCAGGCTTGGGATCGACGGCGCCATGGATCTCCTTGGTGGCCTTCCAGAGGAGGAAGAGGCCGCCTGCAATCAGGATCAGGTCTCGCCAGGAGAAGGTGAGGTCCAGCGCGCCTGCCGAGGCTCCCAGGGAGAAGACCGGATCGGTCAGATGCACCAGCCAGGCCAGGGTCGACAACAGCGCCAGGCGCATGACCAGGGCCAGGGTGATGCCCAGCCTCCGAGCCTTCTGGCGCTGCCCTTCCGGCAGCTTGTTGGAAAGGATCGAGATGAAGATGAGGTTGTCGATGCCGAGCACCACCTCCATCGCGATCAAGGTGATGAGGGCCGCCCAGGCGGCGGGGTCGGTCAGAAGGGGAATTATGGCGTCCATTTGGCGGAATTTAGGCGCTTGTTGGCCTTTCGCCAGACGGTGAGTCGACAAAAGGACGAACTTGCCCCCAGTTTTTTTCGGGCGGGCGCCCGGGTTCGGGGCGCCGGGCGCCTCACGGGGCGGCGCCGGTCCACGCGGAGGGTTCGAGTCTCTACATATGCCACCGCCTCGATTGACGCCTCTACCTGCCGGATCTGCGCCTCTGGAGCACCCTTCTGCTGGCCCTCTCGGCGTCATAATCTTCAAGTGGACGACGAAGCGATGACGTCATTTGACCTCGAGGCATCGACATCGTGGTCATCGATTGAATTCAGATGTCGTAATCTCATGCATAGAAGACAATATATCGCCCATTTCTTCAAAGGTGTTTGGCGTTTACATTTACTTCATGTCTGGATTGAGTGCTGAACGTCATTCCGCGATCCCCGCGGTGGTCTGATCGTCTCACTGACCAGACTTGCGCCTCTCGTTCGGAGGGGCTAAATGGCTTCCAGCAATGTCAGAGGCAGGGGCTTGATGTTCAGGCGCGCCATTCACATCGCCGTCGGGGTCTTCGTGGCCGGGGTCGTGGCTCTTGCCCCGGTCTCCAGCGCCCTGGCGGACCGCTACTGGCAGTGCGCGCCCTTCGCGCGGCTTGTCTCCGGCATCCAGATCTTCGGTGACGCTCATACCTGGTGGCGTCAGGCGACCGGCCGGTACGAGACCGGTGTTGCGCCCCGCGCCGGATCTGTCCTTTGCTTCAAGCCTTCAGGGTCGATGTCCTTGGGCCATGTGGCCGTGGTCAGCCAGGTTCTGACGGACCGCGTCATCCAGATCACCCATGCCAACTGGTCGAGGATCGGCGGCGCCCGGGGCCAGATCGAGCGCGACGTCACGGTCATTGACGTCTCTCCGGCCGGCGATTGGTCGCGGGTCAAGGTCTGGTACGAGTCCGCACGGGATATCGGCTCGAGCACCTATCCGACCTATGGCTTCATCTACCAGGACGCCCAGGCCGTGCGCCTGGCCTCCAGCCAGTTCAATTACGCCCAGAACGCGGCCTTGACGGTGGCCCAGAGCGCCGCCAGCCAGGTCGCCTCCACGGTGCGTCCGGGCGCCTCGCCCCTGTCGATCCTCGGCCAGGCCGCGGACGCCGGCGACCGGATCGCCGCCCTCATCCAGGCCGTCACCGCCCCGCCGCCGCGCTGAGGTCGCAGGCCCGGCTTCCGGCCCGATCCCCATGCTGAACCTTCTCCCCCGAGAGACCCGCAACTTCCGGGCGGTGGACGCCCTCGACCTGCCCACCGACTGGCGGCCGCCTGACGACGTCATCTGGATCGAACTCGTCAGCCCGGAACGCCATGAAGAGGGGGTGATCGAGAGCGCCCTTCGGCTCAAGCTTCCCACCTCCCGGGAAATGGCCCAGATCGAGCCGTCCAGTCGGCTCTACATCGAGGGCGGGGCCACCTTCATGACCGCCAGCCTCCTCAGCCGCAGCGAGGAGGAGCATCCGGTCCTGACCCCGGTCACCTTCGTCCTGGCGAACGGGCGGCTCATCACCCTTCGCTACGAACCCCTCCGCGCCTTCAGCGCCTTCTCCCAGAGGCTGTCGGGACCAGATTATGCCGAGGCGGCCGGCGCAGATCTCTTCCTCGACCTCCTGGACGCCGTCATTGAGCGGCTCGCCGAGGTGCTTGAGCGGGGATCGGCCCGGGTCCAGGCCTCCTCCAACGCCATCTTCGACCGTCCCCGGGGGGCGGCCTTCGAGCCCCTCCTCACCAGCCTGGCGCGGACCCAGTCCCTCGCCGCCCTCGCCCGGACCAGCCTCGCCAGCCTCGCACGACTCGCCAGCTTCGCCGCCCTGGCGCCGGAGATCGCCGGCAAGCCCGCGGCCCAGGCTCACCTGATCTCGGTCCAGCAGGACATCCAGTCCCTGACCGAGCACGCCGCCGCCCAGTCGTCCCACATCTCCTTCCTGCTCGATGCGGCCCTGGGCCTGATCAATATCGAGCAGAACATCAGCATCAAGACCTTCTCGGTCTTCACCGTGCTGCTGATGCCGCCGACCCTGATCGGGGCGATCTACGGGATGAACTTCGAGGTCATGCCTGAGCTGACCTGGCCCTGGGGCTATCCCCTGGCCCTGGGCCTGATGGTGGTGAGCGGAGTGGCGCCCCTGCTCTGGTTCAGACGCAAGGGCTGGTTCTAGGTCCTCCCTCCAGGTGAGGAACGCTCCATTGCGCCCCCAAGCGGGAGCTCCGACCGACGGTCAGTGAGGGGTCTGCTTAGACGCCGTTGACCCCCTCCGACGCGCTGCGCGCGCCACCTCCCCCTTGGGGGAGGAATGAAAGAGCCAATTGCTCCCCCCAGGGGGAGCTGTCAGCGAAGCTGACTGAGGGGGTCAACGGCGCCCCCGCTGGCGCCGCACGCTAGACCTCCCGGGACAGACCCTTCAGCCGGTAGAGCGCCTCCAGGGCCTCCCGGGGGCTCATGCCGTCGGGATCCATGTCCTCCAGGGCCTCGTCCACGGGGGAGCGGCCCGCCGCCTCCGCCAGCCCTGGGGCAGGGGAAGCGAACAGGGGCAGGTCGCCCAGCTGGGCCGGGGCGCCGGCCTCCCGCTCCAGCCGCTCCAGCACCTCCTGGGCCCGGGCCACCACCGTGGGCGGTACGCCGGCCAGCCGGGCGACCTGGACGCCGTAGGATCGGTCCGCAGGTCCAGGACCGGCCTCATGCAGGAAGACCAGCTCCCCGTTCCATTCGCGGGCCCGCAGGGACAGGTTGGTCACGCCGGGCAGGCGTCGCTCAAGCTCGGCCAGCTCGTGGTAGTGGGTGGCGAAGAGGCCGCGGCACCGGTTGGTTCCATGAAGGGCCTCGGCGCAGGCCCAGGCGATGGCCAGGCCATCCCAGGTCGCCGTACCGCGCCCGATCTCGTCCAGGATCACCAGGGAGCGCGGGGTCGCCTGGGTCAGGATGGCGGCGGTCTCGACCATCTCGGCCATGAAGGTCGACCGGCCCCGGGCCAGGTCGTCCCCCGCCCCCACCCGGCTGAACAGGCGGTCGACCACCCCCAGCTTCAGGCGTCGGGCGGGAACCGGGCACCCGGCCTGGGCGAGCACCGCCAGCAGGGCGTTCTGTCGCAGGAAGGTCGACTTGCCCGCCATATTCGGGCCGGTGACGATGGCCAGCCGAGGGGCCGCCACGGCCTGGCCGTCGAGCCGGCAGTCATTGGGCGTGAACGCCCCCCCGGCCCGGCGCACCGCCGCCTCGACCACGGGGTGCCGGGCGCCCTCAGCCTCGAAGACGGTGCTGCGGTCCAGCTCCGGCCGGACGGCCCCGGCCTCCTCGGCCCATTCGGCCAGGGCGGCGGCGACGTCCAGGCGGGCGCAGGCCTGGGCGGCCTCCCGCAGGGGATCGGCCGCGGCGCAGACCAGGTCACGCCAGGCCTCAAAGGCGGCCATCTCGATGGCCAGGGCCCGTTCGCCCGCCTGGGCGATCCGCGCATCCAGCTCGGCGAGAGCCACCGTCGTGAACCGCATCTGGCTGGCCAGGGTCTGGCGATGGATGAAGGTGGCGTTCAGGGGCGGGCGCAACAGGGGCTCGGCCGCCTTGGCCGTGGCTTCGATGAAATAGCCCAGCACCCCATTGTGCCGGATCTTGAGGGCTAAGCCGCTCTGCGCCGCCAGCTCGGCCTCGAGGGACAGGATGACCCTGCGGCTGTCGTCCCGCAGCCGGCGCGCCTCGTCCAGCTCGGGCCGGATGCCCGGGGCGACAAAACCGCCATCCCTCGCCTGAAGGGGCAGGTCCGGTCCGAGGCCGGATGAGAGGCTGGCGTGGAGGTCGGCCAGCTCCTGGCGCCGGCCAAGGTCGAGGGCGGCGAGGCACTCCGCCAGCTCCACTGGCGGCGGCGCCTCCAGGGGGCCGTCGGCAGCCTCGAAGAGGGCGCGCAGGGCGCCGCCCGCCGCCAGGCCGTCGCGCAGCCCGCCCAGGTCCCGCGGTCCGCCCCGGCCGAGGGCCAGCCGAGAGAGGGCCCGGGCCATGTCGCCCTGTCCCTTGAGGGTCTCGCGCAGCCGGCGTCGGAGGTCCCGGCGCGCGACCAGCCAGTCGACGGCGTCAAGCCGGGCCTCGATCCGCTCCGGGTCGAGGAGAGGGCGGGCGAGGCGGGCCGCCAGTAACCGGGCGCCTGGCGCTGTGACGGTCCGGTCGATGGCCGCAAGGAGCGAGCCTTCCCGCGCGCCCGACAGGCTGCGCTCGATCTCGAGGCTGGCGCGGGTGGCCGGGTCGATGGCCATGACGTCGGCCTCCCCGGCCCGACGCGGCGGGGCGAGGGACGGGGTGCGGCCGGCCTGGGTGGTCTCCAAGTGGGCGGCGATCAGGCCCAGGGCCGAGATCTCGGCGCCGGACAGGGCGCCGAAGCCATCGAGGGTCTCAACGCCGTAAAGTCGCTTCAACCGGGCCTCGGCGGCCCCGGGTTCGGCGAGGGCCGAAGGCAGCGGCTGGACCCGGCCGCCGGCGGCCTTGAGGGCGGCGCTCACCGCCTCGTCGGCGAACAGCCGGTCCGGGACAAGGATCTCTGAAGGGCCCAGGGCCGCCAGGGCCGAGGCGAGGGCCGCCTTGCCCGGCGCCCAGACCTCCACCTCGCCGGTCGACAGTTCGACGCTGGCGATGGCGGCGGCGCCGGCCCGCACCGCCACGGCCGCCAGGCGGTTGGCGCCCCGGGCGTCCAGGAGGCCGTCCTCCGTCAGTGTCCCCGGCGTGACCACCCGGACGATGTCGCGGCGCACGATCGACTTCGACCCGCGCTTGCGCGCCTCCGCCGGGTCTTCCATCTGCTCGCAGACCGCCACCTTGAAGCCGGACCGGATCAGCTTGGAGAGATAGGCCTCCGCCGCATGGACCGGCACGCCGCACATGGGGATGGGCTCGCCCGCGTGCTGGCCCCGGGCCGTCAGGGCGATGCCGAGGGCCGCCGCGGCCTGGCGGGCGTCGTCGAAGAAAAGCTCGTAGAAGTCGCCCATCCGGAAGAAGACCAGGGCGTCGGGCTGCCGCGCCTTGGCCTCGAAGAACTGGACCATGACCGGCGTGGCGCCGGCCGAATCGACCTGAGGCGGGACGGGAGCGTTCATTTCGGCGGGTAAACTAGCCGCCGGCTGCGACGTCGTCACCCGCCACGGGCCGGCAGGCGGACGTCTCGCCGGGGCGTGGCGCTCAGTACCGGGCCCTCACGCCGAGGGCGGCGGGCGAAGGCGTATCCGCCAGGCCCTTCGCCCGCTTCAGCACCCAGTCGACCAGGGTGCCGGACACAGCGGAAACGCCGGGCTCGCCAGGGCGGGCCTGGCCAGCCCGGGAGTCGTCGGCGCCCACGAAGTCGGTGTGGAAGTAGATGGCGGCGCTGATGGCGGGGTCGATCGGGCTGATCGCCCTGGCCTCCGGGGTCTGCCAGGTCCCGGTCTTGTTGACCTCGGTATAGTCCTTCACCCCCGGGAACGGATTGCCCGAGACGCCCTGGGTGAAGCCCTGCCGGGCGACATAGACCGGGACGCCGGCGATGGCGGATTTGTCCACGTCCAGCGTCACCCCGTCGCGGTCGACCTTCAGGGTCTTGTAGCGGCCGACGAAACCGGCGTCGAAGTCCCAGCGCTCAGAGGGGTACCAGTTCGAAGCAATCATGTCCGAGGCGTCGATGACCCGCCTGCCGGACTCGGCAAACTTCACGGTCACCGGCCGTATATTGGACCGGGTCGGGGCGAAGGCCTGGGCGTTGAGCCAGAGCTCCGCCCGCCCGGCTTCCTTCGGGCCTGCGGCGCCGCCGGGCTCGACCCAGCCATGTACCCGGCCGGGATCCGCCATGGCGCCGGAGGGAACGCACTTGGGCGGCGGGCCCAGGGCGCGCATCGGCCCCGTGGGCGCCGGGGGCGGCGTGCGGTCGCACCGGTCTTCGGTTCCTGGCAGGGGGGTGAAGTCCAGCCGCCCCAGCCCCTGGCCCAGGAACTGGAGGATCTGCATCTGGACCCCGCCGCCGGGGACGGGGTCGGTGTCGAAGCTCGCGCCGGCCCGTGCCAACCAGGTCAGTCGGACGGATTTCAGGAAGTCGTCGCCGGGAGCGGCGGTCATGCCGGCGACCCGAAGGGGAAAGATGGCCTCCGCCGAGGGGTCGGACAGGGCGTAGTAGACGCCGGTCACCGACTGGCTGGCGGCCGAGGCGGGGCCAGTGATGGCGCCCAGCGGGCCGTTGGCGTCCGTGTAGACGCGGTCCTTGCCGGTGCGAAGGGCTGTGACCCGGGCGAAGTAGGCGTCCAGCTCCGCCGCCGAGGGCTCGGTCTGCACCCCCGCCGACGGGCCGCCGTCCAGGAAGATCAGGCCCGCCAGGCCCTCGACGCCCCGCCGGCCGTCCGGGCGCTTGCGCGCCGCGTAGTTGGCGACGAAGCCGCCGCCCTGGCTGTGCCCGGCCAGGAAGATGTTGCGGGCGCCCGAGCGCTCGCGGATGCGGCTGATCATGGCGTCGACGTCGGCGGCGTAGGTCTCGAAGCCCCAGTCCGCCATGAAGGCGAGGTCGGTCTGGGTCAGGGGCTTCCACTTCGCCGAAGGGGTCGAAGGTCTCACCTGCCCGTTCGGGCCGAGGGCGTCGGCGCCCAGATAGTGGTTCAGGGCCAGGGTCGGGTCGCCCTTGCGCCGGGCCTCCGTCAGGGCCTCTGTCTCCGCCAGGTTGGCGCCCCGCCGCTGCAACACCCAGACCTCCACCCGGCAGGCCTGGCCCCCGCAGGACTCCTTCGAGGCCCGCGAGACCATCTGGCTGGCCAGGTAGATCCAGTGCGGCGGGGTCGAGGAAAAGCCCGGCAGGCCCACGATCACGGCGTTGGCCGGGGCGGGGCGGGGCCCGTCGGCGGCGGGGCGGACTCGCAGGAAGCTGGCGGTGTTGAGGGCGGCCGGGGTTCCGGGCGCCTTGCCGCCGGGCAGCTGGATGTATTCGGCCAGGACGTCGGGATAGCCCGGGACCCGGCTGCCGGCGTCGCCCCCCGGCAGGGTGCGGGCGCCAGGCGCGGCGACGGCGGTTCCTGTTACAAGGAGGGCCGACAGGCAGGCGGCGGCGATCCGGACGGCGACGTCAACTATGGCTTCCTCCCGTCCCCGGCGACAG
>JADBZH010000070.1 GCA_020402585.1 Phenylobacterium sp.
CACGGCATAGGTCCGGAACCGCGTCGCCACCGGCGTGAAGAAGGCGTCGGCGACGGACCAGTCGCCCAGCAGGAAGGGGCCCCCGCTGCGCCCCAGGAGGTCGGTCCACAGGGCCCTGACCCGCGCAATGTTCGCCTGCGCCTCATCGCTGAGGGCGACGGGCTCGACAGGCCGGGCCAGGTCCATGGGGCACTCCTGGCGCAGAGCCCGGAAACCAGCGTGCATCTCGCTGGCTGCGCTACGTCCCAGGGCGCGAAGGTCCACATCCTGAGGCCAGAGCTTCGCCTCCGGAAAGGCCTCGGCCAGGTATTCGCAGATGGCCAGGGACTCCGCGATGACGATCCCCCCGGTCTTCAGCGCCGGGACCCGGCCCGAGGGCGAGTGCGGCAGGATCTGCGCACGGGTCTCGCCATCCGCCTGGTACAACCGGATCAGCCGTTCATGGAAGGGCGCCCCGGTCCGCTTCAGGGCCAGCCAGGGTCGCATCGACCAGCTCGACCAGCGCTTTGATCCGATAACCAGCTCCAGCATCATCCTCTCCGTCTCCCGAGGCGAGGCCTCGTCCCACCTCAAGGGGGGTAATTGCCCGTGCGCGACAAGAACGTCCAGACGGCGGACCACCAGGGGCATGTCCACAGACGGGCTGGGGCGAGGAGAAGGACGGGCGCCAGTCTGTCCGGAAGAGGGCGCCGGTCGCCTCCTGACCCGCCGCCGCCCCTTCAATTGAAAGTTAACGGCCCGGGCGCATCCTTCCCTTGCGGGGCCGGGAGGGCGTTCCGCAGGAGAGAGCGACATGTCGACCCGAAAGTCCGGCTTTACGCGTTACAGCTCCGATCACTTCGAGCCGCAGGAGGACATGGACCTCGCCGCCCAGCGCCGCCTGCGGGGCCAGCTCGAGCACATCGACTACACCGTCTTCGCCTCCAACCGTGAGGTGATCCACGCCGCCCTCGGCGGCGCCGATGCGGAGAAGTTCCAGCGCCTGGCGGTCGCCGCCGCCCTGGCCCGCGCCCAGTGGGTGAAGGAAGCCCTGGCCATGGCCGAGAACCCCACCGGGTTCGAAACCCGCCAGGTCATGCGCCTCGCTGAGCTGCGCACCCGCTACGAGGAACTGTCCAGCGCCTACGAGGCCCTCCGGCGGATGGTGGAGCGCGGCTACATCTCCTACGCCACCCCTCCGGCGCCCGCCGGTTGAGACTACTGCGGTTGTGAAGCCGCACCGATCCGGTCCAAACTCCGCCCTACCTTCCTGGTGACCGGAGATCCTCCATGCCGCACGACCCCGCCCTCAGCCGATCGCTCCGGGGCTCCATCGCCCACGTCACCGGCGCCGGTTCCGGCATGGGAAGGGCCACCGCCGCGATCTTCGGCGCGGAGGGCGCGCATGTCGCCGTCACCGATTTCAACGGCGAATCCGCAGAGGCCACGGCGGAAGCCATCCGGCGCGCGGGCGGCTCGGCCCAGGCCTGGGCCCTGGACGTCTCGGACGCCGATCAGGTCCGCACGGTCACCGAGGCCATCGCCAGCCAGTTCGGCGGCCTGGACATCCTGGTCAATAACGCCGGGATCTCGGCCTTCAGCCCCATCGACTCCCCGGACTACGACGTCGCCTGGGCGAAGTCCCTGGCGGTCCTGCTGACCGCCCACCAGCTGACCATCCGCGCCGCCCTGCCCTGGCTTCGCAAGTCGAAGGCGCCCCGGATCGTCAACATCGCCTCCACTGAGGCCCTCGGCGCCACCAGCCGCGACAGCCCCTACGCCGCCGCCAAGGCCGGCGTCACCGGCCTCACCCGCGCCCTGGCTGTCGAACTGGGCCGCGAGGGGATCACCGTCAACTGCATCTGCCCCGGGCCCATCCTCACCGGCATGACCGATCGCATTTCAGAGGCCGACCGGGCGACCTACGCCAAGCGGCGCACGGCCATGGGTCGCTACGGCGATCCCGCCGAGGTGGGCCATATGACCGTCAGCCTCTGCCTGCCCGCCGCCAGCTACATCACCGGCGTAACCATTCCCGTGGACGGCGGCCTGATGGCGCGCAACGCCTGAGGATCGGCGTCAGGTCTCGTCCTGCGGAAGGCCATCGGCGATCTGGTAGTAGTCGCCCATTGAGGCGACATGGACGTGCCGCTCAAGCTTCAGGCCGGTCGGGGCGTCGAGGGCGCCCAGCGACACCTGCGTCACTTCCCCTTCGAAGGGATCCCAGAACAGGGTCGATCCGCAGCGGCGGCAGAAACCGCGGCGGGCGATCTCGGACGACTGGTACCAGACCAGGTCATCGGTCTCCGCTATGGCGACCGCCGCCCGGGGCGCCCCCACGGCGGCGAAGTAATGCCCGGACTGCCTGCGGCACTGGGTGCAGTGACAGGCCAGGGTCCCGCCCAGAGGCCCGCTCAGGGAGAAGGTCACCGCTCCGCAGAGGCAGGCCCCGGTTCTCGTCACTGCGCCAGATCCGGGAGCCTTCGCCATAGGGCCGCCTCAGGCCGCGACGGTCGCCTTGCGGTCGACCCGGGCGTTCGGGAAGATGCGCAGGAAGTTCTCCGCATAGAACTTGTCGCGCACGCTGGCCGGGCGCTCGCCCAGCGAGGACTCGAACCGGCCGATGGGGTTCCGGCCCCCCTCGATGTGCGGATAGTCGCTGGAGAACAGGTAGAGGTCCTCGTTCGACTGGTCGATGAAGTTCCCCACCTCCTCGAAGACGAAGGGGGTGAAGGCCAGTTGCTGGGTGATCTGCTCCGACGGCGTCCGGTGCAGGCCCTGCAGGTTGGCGTCGTTGCGGCTCCAGTGCTTCACCACCCAGTCCAGGCGGCGCAGCAGCTCGGGAACCCAGCCGGCGCCCAGCTCCACGGCCGCGCCCTTCAGGCCCGGATTGCGGTGCAGGACCCCGTCCAGGATCATCATGGTCAGGAACTGCTCGGGCCCCTCGTGCAGGACGGCCACGTCCTTGGTGCGCAGGTTCTCGCCCCCGCCCAGCCAGTCCTTGGTCGGCGGCCGGCCATTGTTCATCCAGGCCTTGGCCAGCTGCAGGGGCGCGCCGCCCACGTGCAGGACGAAGGGAACCCCCGCCTCCGCCAGCTTCGCCCAGAAGGGATCGAAGTCGATATGGCCCGGCGAACGGTCCAGGGGCGCCCGGTGCGGCACCCACACCGCCTTCAGGTTGCTGGCCAGGACGAAGTCCAGCTCCTTCAGGGCCAGCTCCGGGTCATCCAGGGGGATGGCGGCCACGCCCATCAGCCGGTCGTCGGCGGCGCAGAAGTCGATCATGTGCCGGTTGTGCGCCCGGGTCGCGCCATAGCGCAGCCGGCTCTCCAGCTTGCTGGACGGCGAGAAGGGCATGCGCAGGCTGTGGGTCGCAAAGACCAGCTGCTTGCGGAAGCCCAGCAGGTCCATGGCCGTGCGGCGGTCGGAGGGATTGAAGGCCCCCAGGGCCTGGATCTCCTTGGACTTCTCGATCAGGGCGTCGCCCAGGGCCACCTGGGCCGCCACGTGCGCGTCGCTGTGCCGGCCGCCCTGGTCCATGATCACCGCCACCTCCTCGTCGGTGACGATGGAGGCCGAATAGGACACCTCGGGAATCTCGTCCCGAAGCCCGGGATCGGCATACCGCTTCAGGAAGTCCGGCAGCTCCATGATGTGGCTGTCGGCGTCATAGATGTCGCGGTCCGCAGGCGCGTAGGCCATGGCTGTCTCCTCCCGGGGGATATCGGTCCTTGGGAGCGACTATGCGGCGACGACGGCGCGACGGCAAGGCGGGGGGCTCACAGCCCCAGCACCGCCTTGGCCATGATGTTGCGCTGGATCTCGTTGGTGCCGGCGTAGATCGAGCCGGCGCGGTCGTTGAAGTATTTGGGCGCGGCGATCCAGGCGTGGGGCGGGCCGGCCAGGAAGCCGTCGGCGGGGGGTGTGAAGCCCGGGGTCGGGCCGCCGAGGGCGCCGCCGTGGGGCTGCCAGGGGGCGGCGTAGACGCCGGCGGCCTCGACGGACAGTTCGGTCAGGCGCTGGCTGAGCTCGGTGGAGACCGTCTTCATCAGCGAGCTTTCCGCGCCGGGCGCCTCGCCGTTGGACAGGCGGGACATGACCCTCAGCTCGATGGCCTCCAGGGCGGCGACGTCGATCCCGGCCTGGGCCAGGCGCGCGGCGTAGCCGGCCTCGTCGATCAGGCGGCGGCCGTCCTCGCCCGGCGTGCGGGCGATCTCGGCAAGGCGCTCCAGCCGTACGCCCAGGCCGGGCGCGGCGGCCGAGCCGCCCCGCTCGAACTGCATCAGGTACTTGGCCACGGTCCAGCCCTCGCCCACCCGGCCCACCACATTGGCCTTGGGCACCCGCACATTGGTGAAGAAGACGTCGTTCTGGATGTGCTCGCCCGACAGCATGAGGATGGGCTTCACCTCCACCCCCGGCGTCGTCATGTCGATCAGCAGGAAGGTGATGCCCTGCTGGGGGATGGCCTCGCGGCTCGTCCGGACCAGGCAGAAGATCCAGTTCGCCTCGTGGGCGTGGGTGGTCCACAGCTTGTGGCCGTTGCAGACGAAGTCGTCCCCGTCCTCCACCGCGCTCATCTGCAGGGAGGCGAGGTCCGAGCCGGAGCCGGGCTCGGAATAGCCCTGGCACCAGAAGTGCTCGCCCGACAGCATGGGGGGCAGGAAGGCCTCCTGCTGGGCCTTGGTCCCGTGGCCGATCAGCACCGGGCCGCACATGCCGATGCCCATGGGCGAGACCGGCGGGGCGCCGGCCAGGGCCGCCTCCCGCGCCCAGATATAGCGCTGCACCACCGACCAGCCGGCGCCGCCGAACTCGCGCGGCCAGGCCGGGGCGACCCAGCCGCGGGCGTGCAGCTTCTTCTGCCAGGCCATGCCGGTGGCGTGGTCGGCGTAGACGCTGGTCATGGCCCGCCCGCGGGCGCGCAGGTCCGGGGTCAGCTCGGCGTCGAGAAAGGCGAGGACCTCGTCCCGGAAGGCGCGGTCGGCGTCACTCCAGGCGAGGTCCATGGGGCCTTACATCCGCTCGACGATGATGGCCGGGGCCATGCCGCCGGCGGCGCACATGGTGACCAGGCCGCGCTTGAGGTCGCGGCGCTCGAGCTCGTCGATGATGGTGCCGATCAGGATGGAGCCGGTGGCGCCGATCGGGTGGCCCAGGGCCATGGCGCCGCCGTTCACATTGACCTTCTCACGGTCGAGCTTGAGGTCGCGGATGAACTTCTCGGCGACGACGGCGAAGGCCTCGTTGATTTCCCAAAGGTCGATGTCGTCCGGGGTCAGGCCGGCCTTCTTCAGCACCTTGAGGGCGGCGGGGACCGGGGCGTTCAGCATCAGGGTCGGGCTGTCGCCGACATTGGCGGTGGCCACCACGCGGGCGCGGGGCTTCAGGCCGTTCCTGCGGGCGTAGTCCGGCGAGGCGAGCAGGACGGCGGCGGCGCCGTCGACCACGCCCGACGAGTTTCCGGCATGGTGGACGTGGGTGATCTTCAGGTCCGGATAGACCCGCTGGATCAGGCCGGCCAGGGTGGTGCCCTCCTTGTCCATGGGCACGTTGGCCATGGCCTCGAAGGAGGCCTTCAACGAGGCCAGGCCCTCACGGGTGGTCTCGGGACGGGGGAACTCCTCGTGGTCGAGGGCCACCGAGCCGTCCTCGTTCAGCACCGGCACCAGCGAGCGGCTGAAGCGGCCTTCCTTGATCGCCTGGGCGGCGCGCTGCTGGCTGACATAGGCCAGCTCGTCCAGGGCCTCGCGCGGGATGCCCTCCAGCGTCGCGATGGCGTCGGCGCAGACGCCCTGGTGCGACTGCGGGTGCAGCTTGCGCAGGGCCGGGTTGCCGGCGTCCATCAGGGCCGGGCCGTCGAAGAAGGCGGCGGCCTGCGGGGCGCTGGAGGCGGTGTAGGACATCATCTCCGTGCCGCCGGCGATGATCAGGTCCTCCATGCCGGCCATGATCTGGGCGGCGGCCAGGTTCACCGTGGTGATGCCCGATCCGCAGAAGCGGTCCAGGGTCATGCCGCTGGCGCGGACGTCGAAGCCGGCGGCCAAGGCGGACATGCGGCCCAGGTCATTGCCCTGCTTGCCGCGCTGGGACGAGGTGCCCCAGATCACGTCGTCGACTTCGGCGGTCTTGATGTCGTTGCGCTGGGCGATGCCCTTCATGACCGTGGCGGCCAGGTGCTGCGGGTGGAAGTCCGCCAGGGCGCCCTTGCCCACCTTGCCGATGCCCCGCGGCGTGCGCGCCGCGTCGATGATCCAGGCCTCACCCATCTTGCGTCTCCCGTTCCTTTGCGCCGTCGCGCGGCGATGAATAACCACTTTGAGCGCCGGACGCGACGTCAGGGAAGCCCCTTTCGACGGGATTGCCTGCCGGGCCGGGCGCGCTAGAAGAGGACCATGACCGAAACACCCCCCGCCGACACGCCCCCCGACCGCCTCTGCGTCGATCCCGACAGCCCCTGGCACGACGCCGACGTCCTCGCCCGCGGGGTGGGGGTGCGCTTCAAGGGGGCCGAGAAGACCAATGTCGAGGAGTACTGCATCTCCGAGGGCTGGGTCCGCCTGGCCGTCGGCAAGACGGTGGACCGGCGCGGCAAGTCGATGACCATGCTGCTCAAGGGCCCGGTCGAAGCCTGGTTCGAGAGCTGAGGCCGTGGCGGCAGGGCCCTCAGATCCCACCCGCAGGGGCGTGGTCGCCGGGGCCGCCGCCGCGCCGCTGGCGGCGGGGCCGGCCCTGTCGCAGGACCTGATCTCCATCCGCACCGACCTCGAGACCTGGGTCGCCATGGGCGACAAGGCGTCGGGGGGAACGGGCGATACGGACTCCGGCGCCTGGATGGAGAGCCGGCTCAAGCGGTTCGGATACCGCACGCAGAGGCAGGTCTTCGACGCGCCCTTCCACCGTCCTGGCGTCGTCGCCCTGACGCTAGGGAAGACGTCCGTGCAGGGGGTGGCCCAGGGTCCCGCCGAGGTCACGGGACCAGGGGGCGTCACCGGGGCCCTGACGTGGGGGATACCCGCCTCCCCCTCGGGGGGCGCCCTGGTGGTCATGGACCTGCCCGCGCGGCGCTGGTCGAGCGTCCGCCAGGCTGAGCTCCGGGACCTCCCGGACCGGGTCCGGGCCTCCGGCGCCGCCGGCCTGATCCTCGTCACGAACGGCCCGACCGGCGAGGCCATCGCCCTGAACGCGCCGGCGGAGGCGCCGCCCTTCGGCGTGCCGACCCTGGTCCTCGCCCCGAAGGACGCCGGGCCGGTTCTCGCCGCCGCGCGAGAGGGTCGCGCCGCCCGGCTGGTGATCGACGGCGAGGCGGGCCGCCGGCCGGCCTTCAACCTCATCGGGCGGATCGACCGCGGCAAGGGCCGGACGGTTGTCCTGTCGACCCCGAGGTCCGGCTGGTTCACCTGCGCCGGCGAGCGGGGGCCGGGGGTCGCCCTCTGGCTGGCCCTCCTGCCCTGGATGGCCAGCCGCCTGAAAAACCACGACATCGTCGTCATCACCGCCAGCGGGCACGAGTACGAGAACCTGGGCGCCGAGCGCTTCCTGCACGGGGAGGCGCCGGACCCGAAGCGCACCGCCCTGTGGGTCCACCTGGGCGCCGGCATCGCCGCCCGGGACTGGGCGCAGACGCCGCAGGGCCTTCAGCCCCTGGACCGCCCCGACCCGGCCCGGGTGCTGATGGGCTCAGCCCATCTCATTGAAATGCTGAAGGAAAGCTTCGCCGGCGAGGCCGGGCTCGAAGCCCCCCTGCCCGCCGGCCCGGCCGCCGCCGGCGAACTGGCCGAGATCCTGAAGGCCGGCTATCCCGCCGCCTTCGGCGTCTTCGGCGCCCACCGCTTCCACCACACGCTCCTCGACGACGCCCGCTGCCTGGACCCGGCCTTCGTCGAGCGCCTCCTGCCCCGCTTCCAGGCCGTCATCCTGAAGGCCCTCGGCGAGGCCTGACTCCCCCTTGCCTGACCCCCTCTTGCTTGACGGGGGGTCAGCACGCATCAATTGCGGGAACGCGAGGGGCCCGGCCCCCGGGGAGGATGCATGACCTACGAGACCCTCATCTGGGAACAGGACGGCCCGGTGCTGACCCTGACCCTCAACCGCCCCGACAAGCTGAACGCCTATACGGCGACCATGGGCCTGGAGATCGAGGACGCCTTCGTGCGCGCCGACGAGGACGACAGCGTCCGGGTGATCATCGTCACCGGCGCCGGGCGGGCCTTCTGCGCCGGGGCGGACATCTCGTCAGGCGCGGGGGCGTTCGACTCCCAGGCCGAGGGCTCGGTGGCCTTTGGCGACGCCGGGACCACCGCCCGGCGGCGCTCGGGCGGCGGCTTCGTCGGCGCCATCTTCAACTGCCGCAAGCCCATCATCGCGGCCCTGAACGGGGCGGCGGTGGGGGTGGGCGCCACCCTGACCCTGCCCATGGACATCCGGATCGCGGCCCGGGGCGCCCGGGTGGGCTTTGTCTTCGCCAGGCGGGGCCTGGCGCCCGAAGCCGGCAGCGCCTGGTTCCTGCCCCGGCTGGTGGGCCTGCCCACCGCCCTGCGCTGGTGCCTCTCCGGCGCCCTGATCCCCGCCGAGGAGGCCAGGGCCGGGGGCCTTGTCGCCGAGGTGGTGGAGCCCGAGGCCCTGATGGACCGGGCCCGCGAGATCGCTCGGGAGATCGCCGAGAACACCGCCCCGGTCGCTGTCGCCCTGACCCGCCAGATGCTGTGGCGCTTCAGCGGCGAGCCGGGCCCCTGGGGCGCCCTGAAGGTGGACGGCGCCATGGCCATGACCCTGGGCGCCGGCCCCGACGTGCGCGAGGGCGTCGCGGCCTTCCTGGAAAAGCGCGCGCCCGACTTCCCCGGCAAGGTCTCCACCGACATGCCGCCGCAATACCCCTGGTGGAAGGACTGACCCCGCCATGAAGCCAGACATGAAGATCGACCTCCTGTCCCCCGCCAGCTTCGCCGCCGGCCACCCCCTGGCCCAGTACGACTGGCTGCGGGCCAACGACCCCGTCCACTGGCACGAGGAGCCCGGCGGCAAGGGCTTCTGGGCGGTGACCCGATACGCCGACGTGCGCGAGGTGGACCGGGGCTTCGAGACCTATTCCTCCGAGCCCACCATCATGATCCCCGACCCGGCGGCGGAGTCGGCGGCCTTCGGGCCCTACAAGATGATGCTGATGATGGACCCGCCGGAGCACACGGGCTTTCGCAAGCTGATCCGCTCGGAGTTCACCCTGCCCACGGCCAAGCTGCGCGAGGCGCGGATCCAGGCCCTGGCCCGCCAGATCGTGGACGCGGTGATCGAGAAGGGCGAGTGCGACTTCGTGGCCGAGGTGGCGGGCGAGATGCCCTCCTACGTCATCGCCGAACTGTTGGGCCTGCCCCTGGACGACGGTCGCGAGCTCTACAAGCTGACCGAGGTGATCCACACCGCCCCCGAGGCCCAGGCCCCGGGCGCCGGCGCCCAGGCGGTGATGAAGATGTTCGAGTACGGCTCGAAGCTGATGGCCGAGAAGCGCGCCCGGCCCGGCGACGACCTGGCCTCGCGCCTCCTGGCCTGCGAGGTGGACGGCCGGCGGCTGGAGGACATGGAGTTCCTGCTCTTCTTCCTCCTGCTGATCGACGCCGGCGGCGACACCACCCGCAACCTGCTGGCCAGCGGGCTGGACGCCATGCTGGACCATCCCGACCAGATGGCCTGGCTGAAGGCCGACCTACCGGCGCGCCTGCCCGCCGCCCGGGAGGAGCTGCTGCGCTGGACCACGCCGGTGATCTACATGCGCCGCACCGCCCGCAAGGACGCCCAGCTGGGCGGCAAGACGATCCGCCAGGGCGACAAGGTGGTGATGTATTTCGGCTCGGCCAACCGCGACCCCGCCCAGTTCGACCGCGCCGACCAGCTGGACCTGGCCCGGGCGGCGCCCGAGCACATCGCCTTCGGCAACGGCCCCCACGTGTGCCTGGGCCAGCACATCGCCCGGATCGAGATCGACGCCATGCTGGTGGAGGTGCTGTCCCGCCTGGAAGACGTGGAGCGCACCGCCCCGCCGGAATGGCTGGCGAGCAACTTCATCTCGGGGCCGCGGACGATGCCGGTGCGGTTCCGGGCGGGGAGGAAGGTGGGGGTGGGGTGACTTGAGCCGGACGTCCAGGTTGTAATGCCCCAGGGTCCCGGCCGGAGTCGCCGTCGGACCCTCAGGGTCAGGAGCAATCCCCATGAAGAGCCGTCCCTTCCTCACCGCCGCCGTCACGGCCATGCCCTCCCTGACGTCCAAGACCGACATGGCCGGCGCTACCGCCGACGCTCCAGGGGAGGCCAATCGCCACCCGGAGGCGGACGAACGGGCCGTCGCCGCCGGAGACACACTCCTCGAGCTCGGGGTCGCGCCTGCGCCGTCGCCCGCCCAGCAGACGGCCCGCAAGGTCGTGGGGGTCGTGCTCTATCCGGGATTCGAGCTGCTGGATGTCTTCGGACCGGTGGAAATGTGGGCCAATGTCCCGGAGATGGAGGTCGTCATGCTCGCCGAGCAGGCCGGTGCGGTCCGGTCGGCGCAGGGCGTGGAGGTGATCGCCACTCATGGCTATTCGAATGCGCCGGAGATCGCCATCCTGATGACGCCGGGCGGCGTCGGCACCCTTCCCGCGCTGGAGAATGCCCGCCTGCTCGACTTCCTGCGGGAGCAGGACCGGACCGTGGAGCTGATGACCTCCGTCTGTACAGGCTCGGCCCTTCTTGCAAAGGCGGGCCTGCTCACCGGCCGCCGGGCGACCTCCAACAAGGCCTTCTTCCAGCTGGCCGTCGACCAGGACCCGGAAGTGACCTGGGTCCGCAGTGCGAGGTGGGTCGAAGACGGCACGTACGTGACGTCGTCCGGCGTGTCGGCGGGCACGGACATGGCCCTCGGCGTCGTCGCCCGCTTCTACGGGCTGGACCGCGCCCGCCAGCTGGCCCGAAGCCTCGAGTATCAATGGAACGAGGATCCCTCCAACGACCCCTTCGCCCTGCCGGAAGCCGGGGCCCTGGAATGAGACCAGATCGCCGAACCCTCCTGGGCGGGGGCAGAGATCTCGCCCCCCGGTCCCCCTTCCTGGCGCTGGAGGCCGCCCTCAGTGGCCCCTCCCCGGCGCAAAAAGCCCCGAAAGGGCCTTAATCCGAACCCGAGGCCGCCACATCCGCCCGCCAGATTGGCACTGTCGGCGGCTGGACCTGGTTCCGGTCCCTGAACGCCCCCCCAGCCCCCCGGGCCGGGACCGGTCGCCGCACTTCGCCTTCCTCTCCTTACGCCCGGACTTAGCCCCAAGGCCCCTCCCCACGCGGAGCGCGCCTTGTCATTTGTATATACAATGATATAGCTAGATGGTTCCGGCGTGATCGCAGGGTTCGACTGGGATGAAGGCAACAGCGGCAAATGCCAGAAGCATGGCCTGAGCCTGGAGGCGATCGAGGCGGTCTTTCGGGGCCCCTTCCGCCTGGCGCCGGACCTGGCGCACTCCCGGGTCGAGACGCGCTTCCTCGCCATCGGGAAGGGCGACGGGGACCGCCTGGTGCTGGTGGCCTTCACCCTCCGGCGAGGCGGGCGACCGGATCCGGCCGATCAGCGCCCGGTACATGCACGAGAAGGAACGGCGAGCCTATGAAGCGCAAACTTCCCCCCCTGGCGACGGATGAGGCGGCCGAGCGGTTCGTGGAGACGGCGGACCTGTCGGACTATGACCTCAGCGGCTTCCGGCCCCACAGCTTCGAGTTCACGCCCAAGTCGCGGCAGGTGAACCTGCGGTTTCCTGAGCCCCTGCTGGCGGCGGTGAAGGCGCGGGCGGCCGAGGCGGGCATGCCCTACCAGAAGTTCATCCGCCTCTCCCTCGAGGCCGCCCTCAGGGCCCCCTCCCCCGCGCAAAAAGCCCCGAAACGGCCCTAATCCGGACCCGCGCCGGCCACATCCGGCCTCCAGTTTTGGACTGTCGGCGGCTGGACCTGGTTCCGGTCCCTGAACGCCCCCCCCAGCCCCCCGGGCCGGGACCGGTCGCCGCACCTGTCTCCTTCCCCTCTTTTGACCCTGCGGCTTCGGGAGGGCGCGCGCATTCGTGACAAAATCCGGAAATTCTGTAGAATACGGATTATCCGGGAATTTGACGCCGTGGAGCCCCGACATGAGCGAGACCACCGTGACCTCGGCCGAACTGCAGCGGGCCTTCGGCGTCTACCGGGACCGGGCCCTGGCCGGGCCGGTGATCGTCACCCACCATGGGCGGGAGAGCCTGGTGCTGTTGTCGGCGGCGGAGTTCCACAGGCTCAAGGCCCTGGAGCGCCGGGCCCTTCATCCCTGGGAGCTGAGCGCTGCGGAGGTGGAGGCGCTGGAGGCGGCGGAGGTCGCCGAGGACGCCGCCGCGCACGATCACGAGTACGCCCCGGACCGTTGAGCGCCGCCGGGTGATCCTTCCCGAATCCAGGGTGGGGCTCGTCATCCGCTACGCCTATCTCTGGCGGGACGAGGCCCTGGCGGGCCAGGACGAGGGGCGCAAGGACCGGCCCTGCGTGATCCTACTGGTCGGCCCCGGGCGGGAGGGCGGAACCCTGGTCACCGTCGCCCCCATCACCCACACGCCGCCGGCCCCGGAGCGGGAGGCGGACGCGATCGAGCTGCCCGGTCCGACGCAATTGCGCCTGGGCCTGGACGGGGACCGGTCCTGGGTGCTGGCGAGCGAGCTCAACCAGTTTGTCTGGCCGGGGTACGACCTGAGGCCGATCCGGAGGGGCGCCGATACGGTCGCCTTCGGCTTCCTTCCGGCCTCCCTGGTCCAGGACCTGAGGGCCAGGGTCCTTGCGGTCGCCCGGCGCGGCGGCCCGGTGCTGACGCCGCGGGGCGGACCGGACGCCTGACGTGGGCGGGGCGCGGACCCGAAAAGCCCCGAAACGGCCTTAATCCGGACCCGCGCCGGCCACATCCGCCCGCCAGGTTGGAACTGTCGGCGGCTGGACCTGGTTCCGGTCCCTGAACGCCCCCCCAGCCCCCCGGGCCGGGACCGGTCGCCGCACCTGTCTCTCCATCCCCGATTTGACCTTTGCGGCTTCGCAACGGCGGCCCTTCCTCCCGAAGGCCGCCGTTTTCTCTGACCGGAGCGCCGCTGGGGGGACCGTCTTGAAGGTCCTGAAGGTTCGTCACATCCTCCGCCCAGGAGAGCTTCATGGCCCAATACTCCGAGCATGACGCCAAGACGCACCTTTCGCGCCTGATCGCCGAAGCCGTGGCCGGCGAGGAGGTGGTGATCCTGCGCGACAAGATACCTGTCGTGCGGCTGTCTCCGATCGCGCCGCCTGGTCGTCGGCAGTTCGGCGCCTTCAAGGGCCGGATCGCCCTGGACGACCGGTTCAATGATCCCCTGCCGCATGAGGATCGGGAGGGCTGGAGCCTGGCTTGAGGCGCCGGCCCGACAACGGGGCCCGCCTGACCGGCGAGATGGGCTCTGGCGCCCGGGCCCGGGGTTTGGCAAAGGCTGTGGGGCGGGCTTTCCGGCGGTCGGGGGCGGCGCGGGGAGGTTTTCATGGCCAACGGCGATACGGGCTATCCGACATTCGTGCACAAGACGCTCGAGGATGGGCCCTGGGCGGGCTGGACGGTCTATACGGGCGAGCCCTTCGAAGACCACGCCGGGCCCTTCTTCTACCGGATCGATGAGACCGGGGCGCCAGTCTGCGCCATGCGGACCGAGGCCAAGCACATGAACGGCGGCGGCTTCATGCACGGCGGGGCGCTGATGACCTTCGCCGACTACGCCATCTTCATCTTCGCCCGGGAGCAGCTGACGGAGTCCTCCAGCGTCACGGCCTCGCTGAACGCCGACTTCGTGGGCGCCGTGCCGCCCGGGGCCCTGCTGGAGTGCCGGGGCGAGGTGGTGAAGGGCGGCCGCAGCCTGGTCTTCCTGCGCGGGCTGATGACCGTGGAGGGCCAGACGGTGTTTTCGTTCTCGGCCGTGATCAAGAAGACCGGCAAGCGGGCGTGAAGGCGCGGCTCTCCGTCCTCGACCTGTCGCCGGTGGGCGGCGAGGCCACCCAGGCCCAGGCCGTGCGCGAGACGATCGCCGTGGCCCAGGCGGCGGAGCGGCTGGGCTATGACCGCTTCTGGGTGGCCGAGCACCACAACATGCGCAGCCTGGGCTCGGCCTCGCCCGAGATCCTGATGGCCGCCCTGACCCAGGCCACGCACACGATCCGCCTGGGTTCGGGCGGGGTCATGCTGGTCAACTACTCGCCCCTGAAGGTGGCCGAGGTCTTCATGGCCCTGGAGGCCCTGGCGCCGGGCCGGATCGACCTGGGCGTCGGCCGGGCCCTCGGCACGGACGGGCGGACCGGCGGCGCCCTGCGCTCGGCCGGGTCGGAGGCCTTTCCGCAGTACTTCGCCCTGCTCAACGCCTGGCTGCTGGACGCCGGCGGGGTGGAGCCGATCACCGAGACCCACCCGGCCCGGGGCATCCACGCTTCGCCCTCGGGGCCCTCGCATCCGGATATCTTCCTGCTCTGCTCCTCGGCCGAGACCGCCGACTTCGCCGGGCGGGCGGGGGTGGGCATGGTCTTCGCCGAGTTCATCGCCCGCTCCGACGGCGGGCCGGCGGTGAGCGCCTACCGCGCCGCCTTCGCACCCTCCGCCTTCCGATCTGTGGGGTGGACTGCAGTGGCCACCATCGCCCTGGCTGCAGAGACGGCCGAGGCCGCCGAGCGCCTGGCTGCGCCCATGCGGGCCAGCGCCCTGGCCGGGCTGGACGGCCCCGGCGCCGACGGCGAGCGCCCCCGCTTCGCCCGCATCGAGGACGCCCTCGCCTTCCTGGACGCCCGCCGCGACGACCCCCGCCTGGCCGGCGTGATCGCCCGCGCCATCGTCGGCGACCCTGACGCCGTGCGCCGGGGCCTGGCCGAAAAGGCCGAGGCGACCGGGGCGGACGAGCTCTTCGTCATGGCCGTGGGCCCGGACCTGGCGAGCCGGGTGCGGTCGCTGGAGTTGATCAAGGGGGTGTGAGGGCGTCGGCCGCGACGGATAACGCCGACAAAGGCGTTTGAACGGGCCAGGGGGCCGTGTAAAGGGAGTCCTGAGGACTGGCTGGCGTCGGCCCCAGCCCCCCGGAGACCTGGCATGAGCCGTTCCGCTGCACTGACGCTCTCCGACCCTGGCCGGACCTACACCTATCAGGCGAACGGAACATCCCTGACCCGGACCCGTTCCATCGACTTCAACGTCTATGCGCCGGACACGCCGGGGACCTATCCGGTGGTGTTCTGGAGCCACGGACATTTCGGCGGGGCCGATACGAGCCTCGCCCAAGGGTGGGCGGACGCCGGCTACATCGTGATCATGCCGATCCACCTGGACAGTACGTTGAACCCGCAGCAGGGCGGCCTGAACCAGGACCGGTTTCCGCTCGACGACCCGCAGTGGTCCGTGCAGCGGGTCCAGGACATGGTCTTCGCCTTCAACGCAACGGTCCAGCTGGTCCAGGCGCTTGGCGGAGGGTATTCGGGCGACGTTACCGAGGCGACCATCGCCGGTCACAGCCAGGGCGCCTTCACCGCCGCCCTGCTGGTCGGAGCCGAGAGCGGAAACGCCGCCTTCGCCGGGCTGGCCGACCCCAGGTTCAAGCAGGCGGTCCTGGTGTCTCCCCAGGGAGCCACCGATCCGAAGGCCTGGCATGGCTTCTACCTGAGCTCCCCGACCGATCACTCCTGGAAGAACATCGTTGTTCCCATGCTGGTCATCACCGGCACGGCGGATAACGGCACGGACGGGCAGACCTACCTGGACAGGCTTGAGGCCTTCGACAATGGACCCGGTCTCTCTCGGCACGCCATCGTGATCGCGGGTGCGAGCCATGTCCAACTCGGAGGCTCTGATCCCGAGGTCCGATCAGAGGTTCTGGCTGCGGCGACGACCTTCTCGAACGCCTACGCGCGGAACCAGCCGAGCGCCCTCGCCAGTCTGCTGGACCTCTCGGGCTACGCCGCCGCCCATCCCCTGGTCAGGGAGATCTTCGAGAGGGCCGGGACCCTCGCCGGAGGCGCTTCCAATGGCGGCGGCCGGCTGTCCGGCGGATCGGGCGCCGACACCCTGTCGGGGCTCTCGACTGACGATCAGGTGTTTGGCAATGGCGGCGCGGACTCCCTTCTCGGCGGGTTGGGCGCGGATACCGTGTTCAGCGGCGATGGCGCGGATACGATCCTCGAGGCTTCAGGCGCGAACTACCTGCGTGGCGACGCCGGTGATGACTCGGTCTCCGGCGGGACGGGCTTCGACGACATCAACGGCAATATGGGCAATGACACCCTTCGCGGGAGTGACGGCGAGGACTGGGTGGTCGGAGGCAGGGACAACGACCTGATCTTCGGCGACGCCGCCTTCGACATTGTCTACGGCAATATGGGCAATGACACCGTCGATGGCGGCGCCGGAAACGACTGGGTGCGGGGCGGCCAGGGCGACGATTCCGTCCAGGGCGGGGCCGGCGACGACTGGGTCTGGGGCGACCGGGGAAACGACACGATCAGCGGCGGCGCGGGCGCCGACCTGTTCTACAGCTTCGCAGGCGCCGGCATCGACCGGATCACCGACTTCAGCTTCGCCGAGGGCGACCGGCTGAAGCTGGAGGGGGCCCCGTCGCGCTCGGTGAGCCAGGTGGGCGCGGACGTCGTCGTCGACATGGGCAATGGAGATCAGGTCATCCTGGTGGGCGTCACCCTGGCCAGCCTGGGAAGCGGCTGGATCACCTGAGCGGAAGCGCCGCTGACCCCCTCAGTCAGCTTCGCTGACAGCTCCCCCTTGGGGGAGCAATGGCTCTCTCA
>JADBZH010000071.1 GCA_020402585.1 Phenylobacterium sp.
AGGCGGACAGGCCGTTGAACAGCAGGCCACAGACGGCTGTGCCCAGCAGCGCCCCGACGGTGGAGAGGACGAGCGCCTCGCACATGGTGCCCATGAAGGCGGAGAAGCCCGAGAATCCAATCACCCTCAGCGTCGCGATCTTGGTCGCCCGGGCGGCGTCTTCGCGGGCGCCGCTGCGGCGGTGCGCAATCGCCCTAGTGGGGCGGCCCGGCACTCGCTGAGACGCCGCGGGGTGCGGCCGGCGGTGAGCGCGAGGAAGCAATCGATGACGCTGTCGACATAGGCCCGGGTTTCAGCAATCTGCGCGCCGCCGCCCGCGCCGCCCAGATCGAGACGTGGATCGGGGTGATGGGCATGGGCTGGGTGAACACTTGACAGGAGAGAAGGGCGCGGCGCGGAAAGTTGGGAGTATCACCATGATTGCCGCTCGCTGGGAGCAGCCTGATTGAGATCGCAAAGCTGCCGTTTGGCCTTCTCGGTCTATCGGGCCGGAGGTCGCCGAGAGCGGTCACTGGGGGCTTGACGCCCGGAGAACAATTCGATAATTCATGAAATATGGAAACTACTGAAGCCGTCAAAGCCCTTTCCGCTCTCGCCCAAGAGGGCCGTCTGGCCGTGTTTCGTCTGCTCGTGCGCGCGGGCCGCGAAGGCATGGCTGCCGGTGACCTTGCGAGGAAGCTGGATGTCGCGGCCAACACGCTCTCCGCGCAGCTCACGATCCTGTCCACCGCAGGTCTGGTCGTCAGTCGCCGCGAAGGGCGGTCGATCATCTACACCGCCAGTTACGATGAGATGGACGCCCTAATCGTGTTCCTGATGGCAAACTGCTGCCAAGGGCGCTCCGAGATTTGCGTGCCCGTCGCCGCAGCCGCGTCTTGGTCACCTAAGGACTATGAAGGAGCCCTCACATGAAACGTTTCCACCTGCACGTCGCCGTCGAAAAGCTGGACGAGTCCGTGAAGTTCTACTCGGCGCTGTTTGCCGCCGAGCCGACGATCCTTCGTTCGGACTACGCCAAATGGGCGCTGGACGACCCGCGCGTGAATTTTGCAATCTCCCTCAATGCAGACAACGCGACCGGCCTAAACCATCTGGGTGTCCAGGCTGAAACCGCAGAAGAGCTCGACCAGTTGCACCAGCGTCTTGGGGCTGCCAACATCGCCTCTCAGCCGGAAACCTGCGCGCGCTGCTGCTACGCGGAGAGCGACAAGCACTGGGCCGTCGATCCGACCGGGATCGTCTGGGAGACGTTCCATACGATGGGCCAGATCGCCGTGTACGGAGATGATCGCGGCCAGGCCGTCACTGCGACTCTCGGCGAGCGAGCCTAGCCTGCGGCATGCTGCGACTGACAGGCGTTCAGGCGGGCGCGGTTCGGATCGAGGCGCGTGCGCCCGCCGGAACGCTCCTTGCCTGGCCGAACCCTCCGCCGCTCATGGGGTTGGAAGTCACCGGCATCGAGACGAGACACATCGATGTGCTGGGCGAAGCAGCGAGCGATTTCGGCGCGCAACATGCGTGGGTCGCCCGAGTATCGGGACCGGCGCCGTCGATCACGCTAAGATATTCAGAAGCCGTAACGTTCGCGCCCGACTGGGCGTGGACGCCCCCGGATGTCGCACTCAATCGTCCGTCTACCGAACTCGTGGCGTTGGCGCGGGAGATCACATCCGGCCTTGAGGGACAGACGCGCGTTTATGCCATCATGCGGCACGTTTCGAGCGTGTTCCATTACGGCCATGGTGAGGGGCGTTTCACGGATGACGCGCTCGCCGTTCCAGCTCTGACGTGCGGTCTCACTCGTGGATCATGCGTCGACATTCACACCTATGCCGTCGCTGCATTGCACGCCTCCGGGATCGACGCCGCGTATTGTGCCGGCGTGTTCTGGCGGGACGGGCTCACGACCTTCGAAGACATGCATTGCTGGATCATCGTCGGCGGCGATACGCCGTCGGTCTGGGACATTTCTCACGATCTCATCGCGTCCCGCGACGTCGCGCCCAACTTCGACTCCGTCTCCGGCCGGCGCTTTCCCTTGGCGCTGGGGCGCAGCGTTTCCTATTCCTGGGGCGGCGCCACATGGCAGTTCAGCCACTTCGCGAAGCCGCACGTTCTGACGCCGGACGGCGGCCACGCTTTTCCGGCCGATACTGTTTTCACAGTGGTTTCGGGATGATCCAATTGAGAAGAATGTTGGCTGCGTAAGCTCGGGGTTCGGCTCTTTTGACCGGAACCGTGGTCGGTTCCGGGAAACTCGCGTCGTGTATGTCGGCGGTCAACGACGCGGTCGCCCTGCTCGGCACCACGGCGGGAAGGGCACGCCGGCCTCCTGCTCGCGCAGGATCACAATGATCTGCTCTTGGGTGAACCTTGATCACTTCATCCGTCAGTCCGTCCCCTTCCTGGGGGAGGCTCTAACTGTTCCTGGAGGAGTTTCAGGGGGTCAGGTCAGGTGACCTTCGCACCAGCGGCAAGCCTGATTCACACAAGACCCACATGGAGAGCTTTGCTCTCGAGCGTGACGGCCACGATCTCCATCTGAACTTGGAGTTTGCTCAGAGCGCGAGAAGGGGCCTTTGGCGGGCCGCCCGGATGCCCGGAAGCACGCCACCCACGAAGCCGATGACCAGGGCCAGCACAATGGCCTGAAGCACCAGCTCCGGCCCCATCTGAAGCCTGAAGGCCACCTGGGTGAACCCCGCACCCAGGGTGGAGGCGGACAGGCCGTTGAACAGCAGGCCACAGACGGCTGTGCCCAGCAGCGCCCCGACGGTGGAGAGGACGAGCGCCTCGCACATG
>JADBZH010000072.1 GCA_020402585.1 Phenylobacterium sp.
GATTAGCCTGGGAACTGCAGGCTTCGAGCACAACCTCTACAATTACGGCGGCGGTCCAGGCGTGCCCCTCTCCGACATGAACGGCCAGGGCGACTACGCCGGCTTCGCCGCCTGGTTCCGCGCCTACTGGTCAGCCTTCGCCGTCTTCCTGCTCATCCTGACCCAGGGGATGTGGGCGCGGGGCGCTCGTGACGGCGTGCGGGCCCGGCTCGCCCGCCTGGGCAGGCGGCTCAAGGGGCCGACGGGCCTCGCCGCCGCCGCCGCCCTGGTGGTCTTCGCCGGCCTGGGAAGCTTCATCTTCCTCAACACCAATGTCTGGAATCCCTACCGCACCCAGACGGAAGGCGAGGTCTGGCGGGCGGACTATGAGAAGGGCTTCCTGAAGTACGAGAAGCTGGCCCAGCCCTCGGTCACCGACGTGACCCTCGACCTCGATCTCGATCCCCACGCGCCGCGCCTGGCGGTCAAGGGCGCCTATGACCTCGTCAACGACACCGGGGCGCCCCTTTCGCAGATCCACATCCGCTTTGACCGGGACGTGAAGGTCGAGCGCCTCTCCCTCTCCACGCCGGCCCGGACCGAGGCCTTCCCGCGGTTCAACTACCGGATCCTGCACCTGGACAAGCCCCTCGCCGCCGGCCAGACGGCGCGCCTGGAGTTCGCCACCCTTGTGGCCCAGAAGGGCTTCAGGAACTCCGGCAACACGACGCGCCTGGTGGACAACGGGACCTTCGTCTCCAACGACGAATTCGCCCCCATACTGGGCATGTCCCGCTCAGGCCTGCTGGAGGACCGGAGCAAGCGCCGCAAGTACGGCCTGCCCCCCGAGCTCCGCCCCGCCAAGCTGGAGGACGAGAGCGCCCGGGCGCGGAACTATGTGGGGAACGCCGACTGGGTGAACGCCGACATTACGGTCTCCACCGTCGCGGACCAGACCCCGGTCGCGCCGGGCTACCTCGTCTCGGATACGACCGCGAACGGCCGCAGGACGGTGCGCTTCCGCACCGACGCGCCTGTCCTGAACTTCTTCTCGGTCCAGTCCGCCCGCTACGCCGTTCGCCGCGAGACCTACAAGGGCGTCGACCTGGCCGTCTATCACCACCCGACCCACACCTGGAACGTCGAGCGGATGATGGAGGCCATGAAGCGCAGCCTGGACTACTACCAGGCCAACTTCAGCCCCTACCAGTTCCGGCAGGCCCGGATCATTGAATTCCCCGGCTATGCGACCTTCGCTCAGGCCTTCGCCAACACCATTCCCTACTCCGAGGCCATTGGCTTCACCGCCGACCCCAACAAGCCGGACAAGATCGACTTCGCCACCTACGTCACGGCCCACGAGATGGCCCACCAGTGGTGGGCGCACCAGGTCATCGGCGCCGACATGCAGGGCTCCACGGTCTTGTCCGAGACCCTCTCCCAGTACTCCGCCCTGCTGGTGATGGAGCAGATCTACGGCCCCGAGGGCATCCGCAAGTTCCTGCGGAACGAGCTTGACGACTACCTCTCCGCCCGCGGCGGCCAGGCGGTGGAAGAAACGCCCCTGATCCGCGTCGAGGAGCAGGGCTACATCCACTACAACAAGGGCTCCCTGGTCATGTACCTGCTGCGTGACCAGATCGGCGAGGCCAAGGTCAACGCCGCCCTGCGCAGCCTCCTGGCCCGCTACGCCTTCAAGGGTGCGCCCTACCCCACCTCCCGCGACCTGGTGGACGCCCTGCGGCGCGAGGCGGGCGAGGATCCCCGGGCCCAGGCCCTGATCACCGACCTCTTCGAGAAAATCACCCTCTACGACCTGAAGACCGAGGAGGCCGAGGCCCGGCGGCGTCCGGATGGTCGCTACGACGTCACGCTCAAGGTCAGCGCCCGCAAGCTCTACGCCGACGGCAAGGGCGTGGAGACCCCCTCGCCGCTCGGGGCCGAGACCTTCGATGTCGGGGTCTTCACCGCCGAACCGGGCAAGCCCGGCTTCACGCGGGCAGCGGTGCAGAGCTTTACCGTGCGGACCCTCAAGGACGGCGAGCAGACCGTGACCGTGACCGTCGATGGCAAGCCCGCCTTCGCCGGGATCGATCCCTACAACAAGCGCATCGACCGGAATTCCGGCGACAACGTCACCCGGGTGAAGGTCGCAGGATAGGCTTGCGTGGCCAGAACATTTAAGGAACATTGACGGGGCCGCCGGAGCCCCGCCATGCCCTCATCCGACCTGCAGGAAGCCCCGTTCCTCGGATCCCTCTCGCCCTCGCCGCCCCATGCCGGCCATCGCGCCCGCCTGCGCCATCGCGCCCGGCATGGCGGACCGGGCGCCCTGCCCGACTATGAACTTCTCGAGCTCCTGCTGTTCCGGTCCCTGCCCCGCGGCGACGTCAAGCCCCTGGCCAAGGCCCTTCTGGCCCGCTTCGGCTCCTTCGCCGGCGTCTTCGGCGCCCCTCTCGAGGACCTTGTCCGGATCCGCGGCCTGGGCGAGCAGGCGGCCCTGGACCTCAAGCTCGCCCACGAGGCCGCCGTGCGCATCAGCCGCGAGCCCGTCGCCCGTCGGACCGTGATCACCTCCTGGACCCAGCTGTCCGCCTACCTGCGCACCGCCATGGCCCATGAACCGCGCGAGCAGTTCCGCGTCCTCTTCCTGGACCGCAAGAACCAGCTGATCGCCGACGAGGCCATGAATGAGGGCACGGTCGACCACGCGCCTGTCTATCCGCGGGAGGTCGTCCGCCGCGCGCTTGAGCTGTCGGCCAGCGCCCTCATCCTCGCCCACAATCACCCCTCCGGCGATCCCACCCCTTCCCGCGCGGATATCGACATGACCCGCGAGGTCATCGAGGCCGCCAAGGTCCTGCGCCTGTCCGTCCACGACCACGTCATCGTCGGCCGGGACGGCCTGACCAGCTTCCGGGCCCAGGGGCTGATCTGAGGGCGGGTGGCCCGGCCGCCGACGGCGGGCTAAGATCGACCTCAGGCCCGCTTGGCGGAATCGGTAGACGCAACGGACTTAAAATCCGTCGCCATCGGCGTGCCGGTTCGAGTCCGGCAGCGGGCACCAGACCAGAGTGCGACATTTTGTCGCACATGGGCTTTGATATGGTGGCGAGGCCTTAACCTTGCAGGCGCACAACGGGACTGTCCCGGATCGGACCAGGACCGGACGAGGACGCGCTGGGGAGCGAGGCGGCATGGAGCTGGCCGGCACACTTTGCTGCGGAAGGCATCAGAAGGGCGGGAGGGGATGACCTCGGAATCTCCCCGGACGGAGGACGCCAGCGTGGTCCGCCTCCTTGGCCTCGCCTTCGCCGGCGCGGACCTGGTCTTCGAGATCGACGGTCACGGGGTGATCGTCTTCGCCCTCGGCGCCGCAGAGCGCCTGACCGGGCGTCCTGACCTGAACCTGGTCGGGATGGACTGGGCCAGCCTCTTCAGCCGGTCCGAGGGCGCCCTCCTGACGAGCCTGCGCAAAGACCTGGCGGCCGGGGAGCGGCGCGGGCCCATGCGGGTGGAACTGGCCCCGCGCGAGACGCCGAAGGCGCCGACAGGCGCCAGCCTCTCGGTCTTCCGCCTGCCGCAGCTGGGCCCGCGGCTCTCCTGCGCCCTGAGCCTCGGC
>JADBZH010000073.1 GCA_020402585.1 Phenylobacterium sp.
AGAGCTGGACCGGAGATTGCGGAGAGCCGGATCCCGGTTGCCAGGCCCTCCTTGCCGAGTGCAAACGCCCTACTGCCCTGGCTCTCAAAGATCGACGCCAACCGCTGGTACTCGAACTTCGGTCCGTTGCTACAAGACTTTGAGTCCCGGCTCGCCGGGCGCTTCGCCCGCCCGACCCGGGTCGTAACCTCGGTGAACGCCACCCAGGCCCTCACGCTCACCCTTCGGGCCTTGGGCATCCGGGCGGGAACACTCTGCGCCATGCCGGCCTGGACATTCGTCGCCAGCGCCCACGCCGTCGCCGAAGCGGGGCTGACGCCCTGGTTCCTGGATGTGGACCCTCAGACCTGGATGCTCGATCCTGAAAGGGTCAGATCAGACCTGAAGTGCGCGCCTGGCCCTGTTGGCGCTGTGCTGGTTGTCGCCCCCTTCGGACAGATGCCGGATGTCACGGCCTGGGAGCAGTTCCAGGCGGAGAGCGGCCTTCCGGTCGTGATCGATGCGGCCGCAGCCTTTGATCAGGCCCGAGACGCCCGAATTCCATTGGTTGTCAGCCTGCACGCCACGAAGGTTCTGGGGATCGGGGAAGGGGGTTTCCTGGCGACAGAGGACGGAGCCCTTGCGGATCGGGTCAGGGAGCTGACGACCTACGGCTTCAATGGCGACAGAAACGCCCGTCGCCAGGCCACGAATGCAAAGTTATCGGAGTATGCGGCCGCGATCGGCCACGCCGCCCTGGATGCCTGGAGCGAGGATCGGCGCCGGTTCCAGAATACCGGGCAAAGCCTGCGGCTCGGCCTCGCCCCGGAACCCCGCATCACCTTCCAGACGGGTTGGAGCCTGCATTGGGTGACCAGTGTCTGCATGATCCGCCTTCCCGGTCCCCTGGCGCTTCCTGTCGCGGAGGCCCTTGATCAATCCGGCATCGACACGAGGGCATGGTGGGGGGGCGGCTGCCACCAGACAGACGCCTTCCGCGATTGCCCGCGCACAGACCTGACCCATACCGCCATCCTCGCCCAGTCCAGCCTTGGGCTGCCCTTTGCCCAGGACATGCCGCTTCAGGATGTGGATCGCGTCTGCGAGGTCCTCAAAGGAGTCCTAAAGCGCCTATGACCCCCACCCTGGCCCCGTCCGAACCTGCGGACACCTCCCATCCCGCCATCACCAGCTTGTCCGAGGCGGGCGCCTACAGGTTTCCCGAGCCCCTGGACCCGCTCGCCGCCTCGGATCTTCTCGCAAGGATCCGGGCCGACCGGCACTTCGACCACCGGCTGTTCCTGGACGAAGCCGAGTTCGACGCTGATCCCCAGTACACGGGGGTCAACCCCCGGCCCGGTCGCAACCTGCTGGACCAGTTCAGCGACCAGCTGGGCTTTGTCGAAGACTCCCCGGCCATCCGCGCGGCGGTGGGCGCGGTCCTCGGAGACGACTTCGAGATCCTCAATCGCAAGATCGTCTGCGGCGTCCCTCAGACCGCTGTTCCGGAATGGCTCCGCCGCCGCATCCTCGGCAACCCCGTGAACAATCTTGGTCCCTACGTCCGACCTGAGTATCGTGACGTCACCTATTTTTATGGGATCGACTTCCACCAGGACCTTATCGACTATCCCGAGCGTCCGGCGGATTTCCTGACCCTCTATGTCTATCTCCACAAGGTGACGGCGCTCGACGCCCCCCTCTTCCTCCTGGAAGGAAGCCATCGGCTTGGGGGCACGATCTTCCCGCATCAACTGGCCAGGGGAGAGGCCGGAGAATGGGCCTACGCAGACGGACGCGGCACTGAGATACGGGCCCGCCAGATCGTCCTCACCGGGGATGCGGGATACGCCGCCATGTGGCATGCCTGCACCTTGCACGGGACCCAGCCGGATGCTGCGGACCACGAGAGGATTTCCCTGCGCTACCTGCTTGCAAGGGGAACTGGCGAGGCGGGGATCGACCGCGTGAACGCCCAACTGAAGGGCCCCCTCAGTCTCGAGGCCACCCGCAGGGATCTTGCGAACGATGGCAGTTCGATGATCCGGTCCAATACCGTCAACACCGCCTGACTTCGACTCAGCGGCGATCCGCCAGCCAGCTGCGGAGGGTGCGGTTCACCAGAGCCTCAGCGTCGTGCTGCACGAAGTGGTCGGCGTCGGGGATCATCAGCAGGGTCGTATCCCGGGCCACATGGTCCCAGGTTCCGGCGTGGCCGGCGGCGGCCAGGGCCTTGTCCTGCATGCCGTGGATGACCAGGACCGGCGCCTGGATGGGGGGGAGGTCCTGCGCGGTGACGGCCGGCGCGCCATCCCCTCCCGAAGGGTAGTTGGCCCGGTAATAGTTCAGCATCCCCGCCAGGCTGGAGCGCCGGAAGGCCTCGACATACCCGCTCCGCTCCGCCGGGTCCTTCACCCAGCCGGCCAGGCCCTCGGCGGTCAGGTGTTTCTCGAACCCCGGGGTCTGGAAGTCGCGCGCATACTGGCTGTTCTTCTGCTGCTCGGTGTTGCCGGCCATCTCCCGGCCGAAGCCGGTGGGATGGGGCACGCTCATGATGATCAGCCGGCTGACCAGGTCGGGCCGGTGAATGGCCACCTGCCAGGCGATGGCTGCGCCCCAGTCATGGCCCACCACGATGGCGTCCACTCCCCCCTCGGCCGCGATGACGGCGGCCACGTCGCCGATCAGGTTGGGCATGGCGTAGGCCTCCACCCCCTCCGGCTTGTCCGAGAGGTTGTAGCCGCGCCCGTCCAGGGCGGCGGTGCGGTAGCCCGCCGCCTGCAGGGCGCCCATCAGGGGCTTCCATGTGGCCCAGTAATCCGGGAACCCATGGATCATCACCACCAGCGGGCCCTCGCCCCCGACCACGTAGTGGATCTTGACCCCGCCGTTTTCGGCATAGCGGTCCTGAAGGGCCTCGGATTGGGGATTGCGGCTCATGTCGGTTCTCCCGTGGAGGTTTTCCCGTACACCGTAAGTGATCCCGGCGGGGTGGACAAGCGCGCCGCCCCGCCTTCTGGACAGGCCGGCGACAGGCCGTAACATGGGGCCCTGAGGGTTTTGGCGTCCGCGTCGCCAGGGGTCCGCCAGGGGGAAGCCATGTCCAGGATCACCGTCTGTCTCGCCGTCGCCGCCGTGCTTGCGTCGGCCTCCGGGGCCGTAGAGGCCGCCACCTTGGTGGTGACGCCCGGCCCCGACGCCCAGGAACGTCTCCAGACCGCCCTCCTCGACGCGAAACCCGGTGACACCGTGCAGATCGCCGCCGGCCGCTATGACCTGACCGACGGCCTGTCCCTCGACGTGGACGGGGTCACGGTCGCCGGCGCCGGACCGGACGCCACCGTCCTGTCCTTCAAGGGCCAGAAGGGGGCGGGCGAGGGCCTGCTCATCACCTCTGACCGCGTCACGGTGAAGGACCTGGCGGTGGAGGACACTCGCGGCGACGGGATCAAGTCCAAGGGCGCCGACGACATCCGCTACCTCAACCTGCGCGTGGAGTGGAGCGGCGGGCCGAAGGAGGCCAACGGCGCCTACGGGGTCTATCCGGTCTCCTCCCAGAGGGTGCTGATCGACGGTGTGGTGGTGCGCAGCGCCTCGGACGCCGGCATCTATGTGGGCCAGTCCAGGCACATCATCGTCCGCAACAGCCGGGCCGAGTTCAACGTCGCCGGGATCGAGATCGAGAACTCCATGTTCGCCGACGTCCATGACAACGTCGCCACCCGCAACACCGCCGGGATTCTGGTGTTCGACCTGCCCAACCTGCCGCAGATGGGCGGCCACTCGACCCGGGTGTTCAACAACCAGGTGGTGGACAACGACACGCCCAACTTCGCCCCCAAGGGCAACATCGTCGCCAGCGTGCCCACCGGGACGGGGGTGATGGTCATGGCCAACCGCAACGTCCACGTCTTCGATAACGCGATTTCCGGCAACCAGAGCGCCGGGGTCATGCTGGTGAGTTACACCCAGGCCTTCAACGACCCGGCCTACAACCCCCTGCCGCGCGACATTGTCGTCCGCGATAACCGATTGGGTCGCAACGGCTGGGATCCGAAGTTCCCCGGCGGCCCGGAGATCGCCAAGGCCCTGGGCGGGCCCCTGCCGCCCCTGGTCTGGGACGGGGTGCGCGCCGCCGGCGGCAAGCCCGCCGAGGTGAAGGTGCGCCTCGCCGACGGTCCCGTTCTCAACCTGAACCTCCCGGGCCCGGGCCGGGTCGACGCCGCCGCCCCGACTGTGAGCGCCAGTGTCATCGACGCCGCCTTCGCCGAGCCCCCCGCCGTCCGCTTTGAGCCCGCCCGCCCGTGAGGCGAGGCCTTCTCCTGCCGGCCATCCTGCTCGCCGCTCTGGCGGGCCTGGGCGCCGCCGCTCCACAGCCCGGGGTGAACCTCGACCTCGTGCTTGCCGACGCTCCCGCTCCGCGCCTGTCCGACTATCGGCTCTTCCTGGACGCCGGCGCCGACCGGCCCAACGGCCGGGTGGCGCCCTATGACCTGGTCACGCCCCTGTTCACCGACCATGCGGAGAAGGACCGCTTCGTCTTCACCCCCCAAGGCCGGCGGATCGGCTACACGGCGACGGGCGTCCTCGACTTCCCGGTGGGCGCCGTCCTGGTGAAGACCTTCGCCTATCCCGCTGACCTGCGCCGCCCGGACCGCGACGTGCGCAAGGTCGAGACCCGGCTCCTGGTCCACAAGGCTTCGGGCTGGACAGCCCAGACCTATGTCTGGAACGCCGAGGGCGACGAAGCGGTGCTGAAGCGCGCCGGAGCCCGCGTACCGGTCCGCTTCACCGATCCCGCGGGCCGGGAGGTCGCCCTCGACTACGCCGTGCCCAACCAGAACCAGTGCAAGACCTGCCACCAGGTCGACGGCGCGGTCTCCCCTATTGGCCCCAAGGCCCGGAACCTGAACCATGAGGTGGCGCTGGCCGGCGGCGGCCGCGCCAACCTGCTCGCCCTCTGGAGCCGGGCCGGCCTGCTGGAAGGCGCGCCTGCCCCGGAGGCCCTGCCGCGCCTCGCCGCCTGGAACGACGCCGCCCAGCCCCTGGAGGCCCGCGCCCGGGCCTACCTCGACGTCAACTGCGGCCACTGTCACAGCCCGGCGGGCTCGGCGAGCAATTCGGGCCTCTTCCTGACGGCGGACGAAACCCGGCCCGCCGCCCTGGGCGTCGGCAAGCCGCCTGTGGCCGCCGGCCGCGGCTCGGGCGGCCTCGCCGTGGCCATCGACCCCGGCCACCCCGAGCGCTCCATCCTGGCCTTCCGCATGGCCTCCGGCGAGCCCGGCGTCATGATGCCCGAACTGGGACGCACCCTGGTCCACGAGGAGGGGGTGGCGCTGGTCCAGGCCTGGATCTCCAGCATGCCCCCAGCTCGGCGTCCCGGCGACTGAGGGGTCGCAGACCCCCTCAGTCGGCTTCGCCGCCAGCTCCCCCTTGGGGGAGCAATCGAGCGCGCTCATTCCTCCCCCCAGGGGGAGGTGGACCGCGCAGCGGGCCGGAGGGGGTCAACCGCGCCTCCAGTATCTGTATGCGGCGGCGGAGGTTTGCGCCTAGACTGGCGCCGCTGTTGAGGGGCGGCCGAGCATGACGACAAATGCGATCCAGTGGGGTGTCTTCGCTGTCCTGACCGTGCTGATGGCCCTGGCGACCTGGTGGCAGGTGCGCCGCATGGGCGGGCGCTCGACCGACAGC
>JADBZH010000074.1 GCA_020402585.1 Phenylobacterium sp.
ACCGCCTCATTCCTCCCCCCAGGGGGAGGTGGACCGCGCAGCGGGCCGGAGGGGGTCAACGGAATCGCCGCTCACCCCGACTTCTAGCCGAACGCGGCGAGGAAGTTTGTCGGGGTCAGGCGGACATGGGCGTCCAGGGGCGGCGCCAGCTCGAAGGCCCGGGGCTCGCGGGCGAAGTTCCAGACCCGCACGAGGCGCCAGGACTCGCGGTTGTCATTGGCCACGTCCAGCTCGTTGCGGCTGATGTGGAAGGCCGAGCGCTCCCAGCCATTCGTGGTCTTGACCTCGACCAGTCGGGGCCGGCCCTCGGGCGTGAAACTGGCGATGTCGTAGCCGGCGCCGTCGCCATCCTCTTGGGAGGTCCAGCGGACCTGGTCGGCGAGATCACTGCGACCCGAGCGCCTTAGGAGATGGCGTTCGAAGCCTAGCACAAGTTCCTCGCCGGCACGGCCGAGCTCCCGGTTCCGGGCGTCCGCCTCTGCGGGGTCGAAGCGCAGCGCGAGGGCCTTCCGCTGTTTCTCCGGAAGGACGTCACGATTCAACGGCAGTGGCGGGGGTGAAAGGAAGAGAACCGGAACCTCTTGAGCAATGGTTGGGAGCGCCACGGCCTGAGCGTAAATGGCTTTGCGCTTGGGATGGCGGATTACCGCATCAATCAGCGACTCTTGGAAATCCACGGCGGGTTTGTAGCCGGGAATCCAGTCCTCGCTCATTTCCCTAAGGATGGCGCTAATGTTCTGGAGCTTCCATTCGATTGCGCCACGACTTCTCGCAGGCAGCTGCACCTGGAGCGCGCGGTTGAAGGCAGCCTTGTTGTAGGGCCTTTTGGCTAGGTCCTCGACAAGCATGTCGAAGTAGCTGGCGACGATCCGGTCGTTCTCGGCGTCCGTCCAGTCCCCGCCGCTGGTCACCTCAATGGCCTCCGGGACAGGAAGGCGAAGCGGCTGAGGAGCAGGACCGAAGACAGCAGGCTGGCGATCAGGACGCCCTCGACAATGCCGTTGACGCCCCGCCCGGCCGGGAGGGCCAGGAACCAGGCCAGGGGGGCCATGACCAGGACGTAGCTGACGAAGTGGGCGCCTGTGGGAACCAGGATGTCCCCCCGCGCCCGGAGGGACTGGGCGACAACGACCTGGAGGGCGTCGGGCGGGATGATGGCCGCTGCAAGGATGAGGGCCGGAATCGCAATGGCCAGCGTCGCGGCATCCGTCGTGTAGCCTGCGGCGATGAGGTTCGCCCCCAGCCAGACGACCAGGGTGACCAGCAGGCAGAAGGCCATTGTGACGCCGTAGGCGATCAGGCTGATGCGGCGGATCGCCTCGGCGTCCCCGGCGCCATAGGCCCGGCCTACCAGCACCGATACGGCGGTGGCGATGCCTAGGGGCACCATGAAGGCCACCGAGATGACATTGACCACGATGCTCCAGGTCGCGACCTGAAGGGTCCCCAGCCATCCGGCGATGACGTTCATGCCGGCGAAGGCGGCCATCTCGAAGAAGCCCGAGGCGCCGGCGCCCAGGCCGATCTGGGTCTGCTCCGAAGCCGCCTTGGGCGCCGGGGGCGCCGGTGTGAAGACGCCGAGGCTCCGGGCCTCGGGCATACGCAGGATGTAGACCACAAGAGCCAGGGTCAGGGCGGCCCGGGCGATGAGGGTGGCGAGGGCCGCGCCGACGGCGCCAAGGGCCGGCAGGTCAAAGTTCCCGGGGACCAGGACCAGCAGGGCGAGAAGGTTCACCAAATTGGCCGCCCACATGAAGACCGCCCCGATACGGGGACGGCCCAGCCCCTCCAGCCAGGCCGAGCAGGCCGATCCGATCACGAAGAGGGGCATGGAGAGGGCGAAGATCTGCAGGGGCGGCGTCGCCCCGGCCACAAGATCATCCGGCAGTTGAAGCAGGCCGAGAAGCCAGGGACCGAGGAAGAAGAGCGCGGCCGCCGAGAAGACGCCGACCTTGATCCCGTAGACCAGGCCTCGCCTGAGGACCGCCCCTGTCTGATCCGGCCGACCCTCCCCGATCGCGCGGGCGGTCATGACCTGGACCCCGCCAAGGAGCGCGGTGCCCACGACCAGGACCACAGTGCTCGGGGCCCAGGCCATGGCGTGCCAGCCCAGCTGGACAGCAGAATAGCGCCCCACGACGATGGCGTCGCTGACGCCCATGGTCATCATTCCCAGTCGGGAGATGACCACCGGCCAGGCCAATGTGAACAGGGCCGCCAGGTCCTGGCGCACCGCGTCATGACGGCCTTCACCCGCCCCTGCGGCCATACCGGACCCCTCCACGCACAAAGGCGGGACACTGCCTCTTCCGGACGCACCGGGCAAGGCGCGCGGCTCAGCGGCTGAAAACCGCCACGAGCTCGAGGTGCGATGACCAGAGGAACTGGTCCACGGGACGGATGCGTTCCAGCCTGAAACCGCCGTCGACAAGGCGCCGGGCGTCCCGGGCGAAGGTGGCGGGATTGCAGGAGACGCCCACGACCCGGGCGGCCCCCGACTGGGCGATCTCGGCGGCCTGGGCGAGGGCGCCGGCGCGGGGCGGATCAAAGACGACAGCGTCGATTCGTTTCAGCTCGACCGCCGAAAGCGGACGCCGGAAGAGGTCGCGGGCCTCGGCGGTGACGCCATGCAGGCCCGGCGCCGTGGCGACGGCGGCGGCCAGGGCGCGGATGGCGGGAGCGGACCCGTCCATGGCCAGGACCGGGGCGACCTCCGCCAGGGGGAAGGTGAAGGCGCCGAGGCCACAGAAGAGGTCGGCGATGCGCCGCGCGCCCTCCACGGCGAACCGGGCCTCGGCGACCATGGCGGCCTCGGCGGCGGGGTCGGCCTGCAGGAAGGCGCCAGCCGGGAGGGCCACCCGGGCGCGGCCAATCCTCAGGCTGGGCTGGCGCTGCTGGAAGAGGATGTCGCCGGCCAGGGTCAGACGGGCGAGGCCGGCCTCGGCGGCAAGCGCCGCGACCTCCTGCCGGGCATCGGCTGACAGGCCGCCCGACCGCGCCTCGACGCCCGTGACGTCGACGTCCAGGCCATCGTCCGTCACGGTGACATGCAGGGAGGGCGCCGACTTCGGGTGCTCCAGCAGCGGCGCCGCCAGCCGCCGCAGGGCCGGAAGGGCGCGCACGATGGCGGGATCCAGGACGGCGCACACGTCGATATCGACCAGGCTCCAGGACTTGCGGGCCTTGAAGCCGATCCGAGCCTCGGCCCGGGAGGATCCCCGGCGCACGTGGAGGGCCGCCCGGCGACGCCTGCCGGGCGCGGTGCGGAAGACGGGCAGGATCTCGGTCTCCAGCCGCTCCAGGGCCAGGGTGGCTCTCAGGCGCTCGACCTTCCAGGCCAGGGCGGAGTCCCCATCCCAGTGCTGGAGGACGCAACCGCCGCAGGTCCCAAAATGCGGACAGGGCGGGGGCCGGCGCGACGGACTGGGCGCCAGCACCTCGTCGAGGACGGGGCCTTCCGGACCGGCCCGCAGGCGCACCGTCTCCCCGGGCAGGGCCCCGGCGACATGCAGGACGCCGCCATCGTCCAGGCGGATCACGCCATCTCCTTCCCCGCCCATGGCCGTGACGGCGAGGGGACCAGCGGGGGGGGCTGCAGGGGGCGGAGAGGCGCGCGAGGAACGGGGGGGTCTGCGGGGGGGCACGGCGACAGTCTAGACCCTTTGCCCCCTGACCGGGAGCCCTGCGCGGCCGGTCTTGCAATCGCCCCGTTCCGCCATAGGCTTGACCTCGTTCGCAAAGGAGTTTCGCCATGCGTTCCCTGGTCACCTGCGCCGCCGCCATCGCCCTGCTCGCCGCTGTCCCGGCCCCGGTCCGCGCCCAGACCGCGCCCGTCCAGGAATTCGGCCGAGGCGATGTCTGCCAGGAACAGAAGCAGGAAGCCGGGACCAAGGGCGCCGTCATCGGCGCCATTGGCGGAGCGCTCCTTGGCCGCGCCATCGCCGGGCGAGGCCACAAGACGGACGGAACCCTGCTGGGCGCCGCCGCCGGGGCCGGGGTGGGCTATGGCGTCGGGCGCGGGTCCGTGACCTGCGTGGACTACCCGCCCCAGGTGACCCAGACCGACTACAGCCGCGAGCACTGCCGCTGGGTGCAGCAGTCCCCACAGGACGGCCAGCCCCGCCAGTTTGAGGTCTGCCAGAATTCGGACGGGGTCTGGCGCGCCAGCGGCCGTGAGTGATCAGCCCTTCCGGGCTGTGACGAGGAACTCGACATTGCCATCCGCCCCTGGAACGGTGCTGTCCGCATGCGCGAGCACGCGCCAGCCCGAGGCCTCCAGGAAGGCGCAGGCCGACTGAAGAGCGTCCTGGCGGGCCGCAGGATCGCGGACCACGCCTCCCTTGCCCACCCTTTCGGGTCCCACCTCGAACTGCGGCTTGACCAGGGCGAAGAGCCAGGCGCCCGGCGCCGCCAGGGCGAGGGCCGCCGGCAGGACCTTGGCCAGCCCGATGAAACTGGCGTCGCAGACCACCACGCCCGGCGCTTCGGGAATGAGGTCCGCATCCAGACGGCGGGCGTCCACGCCCTCCAGGCTGACGACCCGGGGATCGGCCGCAAGGCGGGGATGAAGCTGGCCGCGGCCGACATCCACGGCATAGACGCGAGCCGCGCCCCGGCTGAGGCAGACCTCCGTGAAGCCGCCGGTGGAGGCCCCGACATCCAGCACAATGGCGCCATCCAAGGGAGCGTCTGAAAAGCCAGGGGCGCCCTTCAGCTTCCCCGCCGCCCGGCTGACCTCGCCGAAGGCGGGCTGGAAGGTGATCTCGGCCTCAGGGTCGATCAGATCGGAGGGGCGGGTCACGGGCCGCCCGCCCGCGGTCACCCCCCCGGCCTCGATGGCGGCGCGGGCCCGGGCGCGGCTCCAGAAAGAAGAGCCGGGTTCAGCCGAGAGCCAATTCCCATTCTCCGGAACATGATCTAGGACACCAGCGATGCGCGTCTCTGGTCTCATCGGATTCCTTCGCCGGTCGGCCCCTGTCCTGGTGGCCCTGGCCCTGACCATGCGCATTGTCGTCCCGGCGGGCGTGATGTTCGCCGAGACGCCGGACGGCGGGCTGCAGATGACCCTCTGCACCGGCCAGGGCGCCATGGTGGCCCCGCTCAACGATGACGGGACAAGCCCGGACGCCGGCAAGGGCGCTTCGGAGTCTCCATGCGCCTTCTCGGCCGTGGCGGCCTTCACGCCGACCGAGTCCGTGCTTCTGCCGGCCCTGGCGCCCTGGCCGGCGCCGCCGGTCTTCATCGGTCTCGAGTCTGGGCACCAGCGCCCGGGACTCGGACTCCCGGCGCCGCCGCCGCCCAAAACCGGTCCCCCCATCCTCGCCTGAATCCGTCGCCCGGCCGGACGCGTCCGGCCATGTCTGACATTCAGTCGAGAGCCCTTTCATGCCTACCCTTCCTCGCGCCGGCGCCCCGCGCCGCGCCCTCGCGGCGGCCCTGACGCTCGCCGCCGCGCCCCTGCCTGCGATCGCCGCCGAGACCCTCGTCGACGCCCCTGAAGTCGACGCCGTGATCGTCGTCGGCCAGGGCGACCAGCCCATCACCGTCCAGCCCCGGGGCCTTTCGGTCTCCCTCGGCGAGACCGAGTTCCGGGCCGTGAACGCCATCAATGTCGAAGACCTGATGAAGTACGCGCCCAACTTCTTCGTCCGGAAGCGCTTCGCCGGCGACGACAACGCGGTGGTCGCCCTGAGGGGCGCCAACACCGTCCAGAGCGCCCGGACCCTGGTCCTCGTCGACGGGTTTGTCGTGTCCAACTTCCTCGGCAACCGGTTCGACTTCCCGCCGAAGTGGAACGTCGTCGGCCCGGCGGAAGTCCGGCAGTTCGACATCGTCTATGGCCCCTACTCGGCGCGCTATGGCGGCAACTCCATGGGCGGGGTGATCTCGGTCACCACCCGGGCGCCCGAGCGGAACGAGGTCTACGGCCAGGCCCAGGTCATGCTCATGCCCTTCAAAGAGTATGGATTCGACGAGACCTTCCGGGGCTACAGCGCCGAGGCGGGCCTTGCGTGGAAGCCTGAAAACTCGCCCTTCAGCCTGCGGGCGGGCTTCCGGCATTTCGAGAACACCGGCCAGTCCATGACCTACAACCTCCTGACCCCCGCGACCGGGACGGGACCGGCGGTGACCGGAGCCTTTGTGGACCCGAGACTGGCGACCCCGGTCTTCGGCGCCGCATCACCGGTCCATGTGATCCAGGACCAGTTCCGGCTTCGCGCCGGCTGGGAGATGGAGAACGGTTGGAAGCTGGAGGCCATGGGCTTCGCCTGGCTGACCGATCAGGACCTCACCGACACGCGGACCTTCCTGAAGGACGCCAGTGGATCGCCGGTCTGGCAGGGCCGCGTGGCCTTCGGCGGACGAACCTGGAACGCGACGGGCCTCACCCAGTCCCTGACCCGTCGAACCGAGTATCTCGCCGGCCTGCGGTCAGGCGGCGACGCCTACGGCTGGACGGTGTCGGCCAATGTCTCGCGATACTGGATCGCCAGCCAGGATGGGCGGACCTCTCGCGACATGGCGACCGGGCTGGTCAACGGCGCGGGAACTCAGACCCGGGCCAGGGAACCCGGATGGTGGACGGGCGCCGTGACCCTGGAGAGGACGTTCGGCGATCACGCCGTCGCCTTCGGGGCTGACGCCAACCTTTATGAGACGAGGTCCGAGACCTTCACCACCACCGCCTGGAAGAACGCCTCCAACCCCGTCTTCTCAGCCTCCACCTGGGGGAAGACGACGACCTTCGGAGCCTTCGTCGAAGACGAGATCTTTCTGCCAGGCGACTACAGCCTGACCGCAGGCGTCCGATATGACGCCTGGAAGGCGCACGATGGCGGCATCGGCAAGCTGGTCGCCGGCCGGAGGGTGGACGACGACTACCCCGAGCGGACCGACAGCGCGATCAGCCCGAAGCTGAGCTTCCAGGGCCCGCTGGCGGCGGGTTGGGATGTCCAGCTCAGCCTGGGGACCGCGACCCGTTTCCCGACCGTAGGCGAACTCTTCCAGGGACGCATTGACGACATCACCCAGCAGATCGATCCGCAGAGCTTCGATCCCAACCTGAAGCCGGAGACCTCCTTTGACGCCAGCCTCATCCTGAGGCGCAGCTTCGGCGACGTCCGGGTGACGAGCTCAGTCTTCCTCCAGGACGTCCACGACGCCATCTTCAGCTTCCAGGGTCTCAATCCTTTCGGCCAGGTGGTTTCGTCCTTCAAGAATGTCGACCGGGTCCGGCAGGTGGGGATCGAGCTCATCGCCGAGGCCCGGGATGTGGGCGTCGAGGGTCTCGACATCGACGCCAACCTCTCGTGGATGGACGCCCGGACACTCCGCAACGCCTCGGCGCCCGCGGCGGAGGGGAAGATGTTCCCGCGGATCCCGGAATGGCGCTCAAATGGCTCGATCCGGTATCGGGTAAGCGACTCCGCGCGGGCCTCGCTCGGATGGCGCTACGCCACCCGTCCGAACTCCGACCTCTTCGGACTGTCGCGAGACGGCGCCTACGGGTTCCAGACGGAGTACTTCACCCTGGACGGCCGCTTCACCCTGGCGATCAGCCCGCATGCGGAACTGGGCGTCGGCGTTGATAACCTGCTGAACGACCAGGCCTATGTCTCTCACCCCCTGCCCCAACGGACCTTCGTGGTCGACCTGAAGAGCCGGTGGTGAGCGCGATGACCGAGCCCGGGTCCCTGCACGGCGCCGAGCGCAAGGCCATCCTGGCCCACAGGACGGTCTGGCGTTGGCACTTCTACGCCGGCCTGTTCTGCATCCCCTTCGTCATCATCCTGTCCCTGACCGGAGCGGCCTACCTCTTCAAGCCGCAGGTCGAGGCCTTCCTGGATGGCTCCTACGACCACCTGGTCCTGCAGGGCGCACCCCCAAGCCCCGAGGCACAGGTGAAGGCGGCCCTCGCCGCCGCGCCGGAGGGCTCCAGGCTGCGGTTCTACGAGGTCAGGCGGGAGACGGATGACGCCACCCGCGTCACGCTTTCGACGCCCGATGGGCCCCTCATCGCCTTTGTGCATCCGGAAGCCAATGTCGTGCTCGGCCTGGAGCGCGAGGCGGAGCGGCCGATGGAGGTGATCAAGACGATCCACGGCGAACTCCTGATGGGCGAACGGGGCTCAATCCTTGTCGAGCTCGCAGCTGGATGGGCGGTGGTGATGATCCTCACCGGCCTCGTCCTCTGGTTTCCCAGCGGCGGTCGCGGTCCCGGCGGGATCGTCTGGCCGAGGCTCAGCCTGGGCAGGCGCCTCGCCTGGCGCGACCTGCACGCTGTCACAGGGTTCTGGGTCTCAGGGCTCGCCCTCTTCCTCCTGCTCACAGGCCTGCCCTGGACGACGGTCTGGAGCGACGCCTTCAAGGAGGTGCGCCGGGCGACGGGAACCCTTGCGGCTTCCCAGGAGTGGTCCTCGGGCCGTAAGTCAGAGCAGGTCGACGCGCACGCCGCCCACCGCGCCCTTTCCGGCCGGCCAGCGGAGGATGCAGGTCCGACGGTCGTCTCGCTGGACCGGATGGCGGCGTCGGTCCGCCTGATGGACCTGCCGCCGCCGGTCCTGATCGCCCCACCCGCGACGGGCGGCGGCTGGCGAGCCTCGCCGGTCTGGACGGTCCGGTCCGAGACCGCGAACCGGCCCCACAGAGTCGTGCTGACCCTCGACCCCGCCACCGGCGAGGTGACGGGGGCCGAGACCTTCGCGGACAAGCATCCGATCGACCAGGCCATCGGCTACGGGATCGCGGCCCACGAGGGACAGCTCTTCGGGCTCGCCAACCAGCTCCTGGGCCTGCTTGCAGCGACAGGCCTGGTCCTGCTCTCGGTGAGCGGGGTCGTCATGTGGCGGCGGCGCGGTCCCGCAGGGGTGCTGGGGACGCCGGAGCGGCTGACCAACGTCAACGCCGCCCGGGGCGTTGGCCTGGCCATACTGGCGCTGGGCGTCTTCATGCCTGTCCTGGGGGCGAGCCTCATCCTGGTCGCCCTGATTGAGTTCCTGGTCCTTCGCCGGATCCCCTGGGTCCGGACCTGGCTGGGCCTGGAGCCCGTCAGATGAAGACGGCCACCATCTGGCGGGCGCGGGCCACGAGTTCGCCGGCGTCGTTCCAAAGGCTCATATCCTGGGAGGCGTAGCCGCCATCGGCGGCGTCGATGACGCTGTCCAGGAGCCACCAGCCTGAGGCGCTTTCCGGCGCCGCCGAGGTGAGGTCCAGGGACCAGGTCATGGTGCTGAAGGGGGCGAACTCGGGAAACAGCACCAGGGCCGGCGAGGGAACGGCGTCGGCCAGGGCCACCAGGGCGGGAAGCCCGGCGGGAGTCTCACCGTCGCCGTGCCGGATCCAGACCGCGATCCTGGGCTCGGCCCCGGGGGTCATGGGCCGGGCGCCCCCGGCCAGGCGCACGTCGAAGTGGTGGGCGAAGCTGGGCTTGCGGTCCGCAGCGAAGAAGGCGGAACAGGCCTCTGGGGCCGGAACGGCGGGGGGCGCGGCGCCTGCAGCGCCGATCCGGGAGTCCCGGCCGGCCCCATAGGTCAGGAGGGCGCGGGCGGCGGGTCCGGCCTCTCCCGTCACCGAGGCCTCGATGACGACCGCGGACTTGCCCTGGCGGACCACCTCGGCCTTCACGACCAGCCGCCCGGAGGCGGGCCCGGCCAGGGCGAAGTGGGCGTTGCGCAAGGGTGGCAGGCCCGGATGCAGGCGCGCGGCCGCCTCCACGCAGAGGGCGCCGGTGAGCCCGCCGTAGGCCGTACGCCCTTGAAGCCAGTCTCCGGGCAGGTCGATGGCCAGTCCCCCCTCGCCGGGAGCCAGGGACTGCATCATCTCGCGAAAGGGGGTTCCGGTGGTCTGGGTCATCTGGAGCTCCTCGCCTCCCGAGTAGCCAAGACGGTCGCCAGGCGCCAGCCCTCACCCCAGGCTGGCGCAGGTCGCCCGCCAGGGGATAGAACCGGGATATGTTCAGTCGCCGTCGCCTGCTCCAGGTCGCCCCCGCCCTCGCCGTCCCCGCCGAGTTCCAGCCTCCGGTCCGGACGCTGCAACGGATCGACCTGGTGGACCCGGCGCGGGGACGGACCATCCCGACCCGGATATACATGCCGACAGCGGCCGGACCCTGGCCGGTTGTCCTGTTCAGCCACGGCTTCGGGGGGTCCCTCGCGGCCTTCGCGGAGACAGGGAAGTTCTGGGCGGCCCGGGGGGTCGTGGTGATCCACCCCACCCATACGGACTCGGTCCAGGTCCCCGACCCGATGCTTCCCGCCGAGGACGCCCGGGCCGTACGCCAGGCCCTGGCCGCCGCGATGGGCGGTCGCCCGGGTGGCCCACCCCTGACCGAGGTGATGGAACGGCCCGTCTTCCTTCGCAGCCGTCTTGCGGACATCGGCTTCCTGCTCGGGCTGGTGCGCGACCTTGATGACCGCCTTCCCGCTGCGGTGCGCGAGCGTATTGACCCCACACGCATTGGCATGGCCGGCCACTCCTTCGGCGCCTATCTGACCCTCGTCGTCTGCGGCGCAAGGCTAACGCCCGAGCCGCCCCCGCCCTTCCCGTCGGGTTTCCGGGGCGGGCTGGTGATCAGCGGCCAGGGCAGCGGCCGCCTGGGACTGCGGCCGGGCGCCTTTGCCCGGATCTCCCTTCCGCTCTTCAGCGTGACCGGAAGCCAGGACTTCGGGGCAGCGGGCGAGACGCCCGCCTGGCGACTGGAGGCCTTTGATCAGGCGCCGCCTGGCCGGAAGTACGCCGCCCTGCTGGACGGCTTCCGCCATGGCGACTTCGACACCCCGGAGAGCGATCCGGTCCTGGGCCGGACCGCCGGCCGTCTCCGCAACCTCCAGTCGGCCTTCTGGCGCGCAAGCCTCGCCGGCGACGCCACAGGCTGGGCAGAACTCGACCGGGCGGCCAGCGCTTCACGCCCGGGCTACCCGATGGAAGTCCGCCGCCGCTGATCCGGCCTGGCCTCAGGCCAGGGTGGTCTCGGCGATCTTCTTGGCCGTCGCGTAGTCAGCCTTGCCATTGCTGGCGCGGATAGACTGGTCCGTGGCGACGACCCGCTTGGGCGTCTTGTACCCGGCGAGGGACTTGCGCACGTGCGCGCGCAGGGTCTCCTCGTCGAGGCTCGCACCCTCGGAGAGACGGACCACGCCGGTGACCGCCTGGCCCCACTTCTCGTCCGGCAGGCCCACCACAAGGGCGTCCTCGACGCTGGGATGGGTCTTGAGGGCCTCCTCGACCTCTTCCGGGAAGACCTTCTCGCCCGCGGTGTTGATACAGGCCGAGCCGCGTCCCAGCAGGGTCAGGGTGCCGTCCGCCTCGACGATGCACCAGTCGCCCGGGATGGAGTAGCGGACGCCGTTGATCGTCCGGAAGGTCCGGGCGGTCTTCTCGTCGTCCTTGTAGTAGCCGAGGGGATTGGGCGGCCCGATGGCGACCATGCCCGACTTGCCCGAGCCCGGCTCCACCGGTTGGTCGTTCTCGTCGAACACCTTGCAGCGCTCGCCCAGCATGAACTTGGCGGTCTGGACTTCGGAGTCCTTGGTCATGATGGAATTGCCCATGCCCAGGGCTTCGGACGACGAGAAGCCGTCGCTCAGCATGGCCTGGGGCATGTGCTCAAGCATGCCCTTTTTGACCTCGTGGCTCCACATCACGCCCGAGGAGACGATCGTCAGGATGCTGGAGCCGTCGTAGCGCCCTGGCGCGGCGTTCAGGGCGTTCAGGATGGGTTTGCCGAAGGAGTCGCCGACGATGACCAGGGTCTGGGGCTTGTGGGCGTCGATCACCGTCAGCAGTTCCTCGGCGTCGAAGTTGGGCTTCTCCAGGGTGATGACGCAGCCACCGGCCATCATGACGCCCATCGAGGTCAGGAGGCCCGTCCCATGCATCAGGGGCGGCGCCGGCAGGATGCGCGAGCCTACCGGCATGCGGCGGGTCGCCTCGGCGAGTTCCTCGAGGGTCTCGGGCACGGGACCCAGCTTGCGCGCGCCCTGCAGGGTGATTTCGCGCATGTCGTGGTGGGTCCACATGACGCCCTTGGGCATGCCCGTGGTGCCGCCGGTGTAGATGAAGAACTCGTCCTCGCCGGACCGAACGATGTCCAGAGGACCGCCATTGCCCTCGTCTCCCAGAGCCTCGAAGCGCTCGGCGAAGGGGGCGACATCGCCGGCTTCGCTGACCTCGACCCAGGTCTTCACCTTGGGCAGGCGGGGTCGGATTTCGGCGACGGCGTCCCTGAACTCACTGGCGTAAACCACTGTCTGGGCGTCGGAATTATCGAAGATGTACCAGACTTCTTCAGGGGTGTAGCGGTAGTTGACGTTGACGTGGGTCAGGCGCGCCTTCCAGGCGGCCGCAACGGACAACAGGTATTCGGGCCGGTTGCGCATGTAGATGGCGATCTTGTCGCCCGGCTGGGCGCCGCGGGCGATCAGCCCTCGGGCCATGTTGTTCGTGGTCCGGACAGCCTCGCCCCAGTTGATCACCCGGGCGCCATGGATGAAGGCGGGCGCCTCCGGCGACACGTTGGGACCCACAGCGTCGAGAATGTCTCCGAAGTTCCAGCCCATGACTTTTCATCCTCCTCAATCGCCCCGCTCTGGAGGGCTTGCGACAAACGTCCCCCGACCGGCGGGCAAATGCAAGCGCCCGACGGGCGCGCTGGGTGGAACTCAGGGCCCGGAAGCGAGCGCCGCCTGTCGGAGCGCATTGATCAGGGCGGTGCGTCCATCGCGCAGGTCCGGTCCGCCAGACCTCGGCCAGGCCGAGTTCACGACGATGATGATCCGGTCCTGGCGGAAGGTGGTGATGGACTGGCCGAAGATGCCGGTCGCCTGGTAGGCGCCATTGGGCTGCATCCACCAGAAGTAGCCGTATCCGGCCTGGCCGTTCTCAATCTGCTTGCTCGTGGCCTCCCGCGCCCAGCCCGGCGGCAGGACTGGACGGCCATCGATCACCCCGTCGTCGAGGACAAACTGGCCGATCCGGCCATAGTCCCTCAGGGTCATGGACATGCAGCATCCGCCGCGCTCGAGGCCGCCGGGATCGGTCACCCAGAGGCCCTCCGCCTCCATGCCATAGGGCTTCCAGATCTTCTCCGAGGCGTATTCGGCCAGACCCTTGCCGACGGCCCGTGCGAGCAGGATGCCGACGAGGTCCGTCTCCCCGGTGTTGTAGTTGAAGACCGTCCCGGGGGCGTGGGCGCGCGGCAGGGTGCGCATATAGGCCACCACCGGGTTCAGGCCGGGCTTGCCCTCCGCCAGCTTGAGGCCCTCGAGCGGCCCCTTGGCGACGTCCGAGTTCGGGTCAGCATAGTCTTCGCTCCACCGGACGCCGGAGCTCATCATCAGGAGCTGGCGAAGGGAGACCCCCTCGTAGGCCGAGCCCTTCAGCTCCTGCAGGATGTCCGTAACGGGGGTCTGAAGACTCTTGATATGCCCGTCCTGGATCGCCGCGCCCACGAGGGTGGCGGTCACGGATTTGGCGACGGAGAAGGACGTCCAGCGATCCTTTGGGCCTCGACCAAGCCCATACCTCTCCAGAAGGACCTTTCCATCCTGGATCACCAGGAGTCCCGAGACCCGGTAGGCCTCCATGTACTGGTCCACCGTCCAGGTGCGGTCGGCATGGTTGAAGGTGGGATCGATCTTCCGCGCCGCGAGGGGAAGGGCGTGGACGCGCCCGCCGGAGGCGATCGGACGGGACTCGTAGATCGTCTCCATGGCCGGGTACCACCGGGCCTGCTGCTCGGGGCTCCAGAACAACAGGTGTGGCGTGTCCGGCTTCAGGGCGACCTGGGCGGTCGCCGGGGCCGTGAACAGCCCCGCCGCCGCAAAGGCGGATACAAACAGTCGCTTCATGTGTCTCCTCCCCGGCCCGCTGCAGGCGCGATCCTCTACTCCGCCCGGAAGCCCTCGTAGTCCCGGGCCGCCACCTCATCGATACGGATTTTGTAGCCCTCGCCGATGTAGGGCATGAAGACCCGGGGCTTTCCGGGGACGTTTGCGCCCATGTACCAGGAGGCGGCGTCAAGGTAGAGGCTGCCCTCGGCGGCCTCATTGACATGCGCGACCCAGGCCTCCTGCGCGCTCGGGTCGGCCTCCAGGGTCCGCGCCTGGCGGCCATCCGCCCAGCCGATGGCGCCGCTGATCCAGTCGATGTGCTGCTCGATGGACGAGATCATGTTCGACAGGACGGATGGACTGCCCGGCCCGGTCACGGTGAAGAGGTTCGGAAAACCGGAGACCATCAGGCCGAGGTAGGTCTTGGGCCCCTCAGCCCAGGCCTCGCCGAGGGTTCGGCCGCCTCGCCCTCGGATATCCATCTTCAGGAGGGCGCCCGTCATGGCGTCGAACCCGGTGGCGAAGACAATGACGTCGAAGGGCATGTCCCCCGCCGTGGTGCGGACGCCCGTCGCGGTGATCGTCTCGATCGGCGTCTCGCGAAGGTCGACGAGGCGGACATTGTCCCGGTTGAAGGTGTCGTAATAGTCGGTGTCGACGCAGGGCCGCTTGGCGCCGATGGCGTAGCCCCGGGGAACGAGCCTCTCGGCGACCTCCGGATCGCGGACCATCTGTCGGACGCGGTCGCGGACATGCTCGCCGACCTCTTCGTTGAGGTCCGGCATCCGCATCAGGTTGGGAATGGCGAACAGGGACATCAGGCCCATGCCGTTCCACAGCCCCGCCTTCAGCGCCTCCAGCTCCTCGCCGCGAACCCGCAGGTCCGGCGGCGGCGCCGGGAAGATGGACTGCCCGCTCCGGAGCATGTCCCGGTAAATGGTGAACCCTTCCAGGAAGCCTTCGACCTCGGCGTCGGCCAGGGGCGAGTTCAGCGCCGGCAGCGAGAAGTTGGGCGTCCTTTGGAAGACCGTCACCTGGGCCGCCTGCTGGGCGATCAGCGGGATCGACTGGATGGCCGAGGAGCCGGTACCAATCACCGCCACCCGCTTGCCGGCGAAATCGACGCCCTCGTGCGGCCAGAGCCCTGTCAGGTAGGTCTCACCCTCGAATTGATCAGCGCCCGGGATATCCGGCGACTTGGGTACGGAGAGGCAGCCGGTGGCCATGACCACCCAGCGCGCCGAGATCTCGTCGCCGCGGTTCGTCTTCACGGTCCAGCGACCGGTCGCCTCGTCGAAGACGGCGCTCTCGACCCGGGTCTCGAAGAGGAAGGACGACCTCAAATCGAACCGGTCCGCGATATGCTCGGCGTACTTCAGGATCTCGGGCTGGGGCGCGTACTTCTCGCTCCACCGCCATCCCCGGGCGAGCTCCTCGGACCAGGTGAAGGAGTAAAAGAGGCTGGGGATATCGCACCGGGCGCCGGGATATCGGTTCCAGTACCAGGTGCCCCCGACCCCGCCGCCCGCCTCGAAGCCTTGGACGCTCAGCCCCGCCTCGCGGGCCTTGTGGACCATGTAGAGGCCGCCAAAGCCGGCGCCGACCACGGCGACATCCACCTGGGCGCCCTTAACGGGGGCTCTCCCGATCATTCCGTCGGCCATCTTCACTCTCCCTGGGCGCCGTGTCCTTGTTCCCGGGATAATGGACGGACTGGCGACAAGGTCTAGGGGTCAGTCGCGGGGCCTGCAGGCGAGTGTGAACTCCATGCTGATCCGCAGGGCGCCGGTCGACCGGCCGCCATGCAGGAGCTTGTAGTTGAACAGGACCGCCTGTCCTGTCCTGACAGGGGCGGCCGTCAGGCGGTCGCTGATGTCCTCGTCGGCATAGACCGGCTTCTTCTGACCCTGGCTGTTGACGACTGAAGTGAAGCGATAGGCGCGAAGGTGGGAGCCCGGAAGGACAAGAAGGCTGGGATTGTCGTCGTCCTGCAGGATCGGGATCCAGAGCTTCACCCTCTGAAAGTTCTCAGGGCGTGGATGTCCGAGAATCTCCCAGAACCAGTCATCGGCATGGATGGAGCCGACGTCCGACGGACTGTCCGGGCGAACAACCCGCCAGTAGATGTCCGCAAAGCCCCTGCCTTCCTCTCCGGTCAGATACTCTCCTGACGAGGGCTCCAGGAGACCCTCCGCCTCCAGCGCCTCCAGGACTTCAGATACGAGGGGCTCTGGCAGAAGGCGGGCCGGCTTCTCGCGGAAGCTGGGATAGCCCTCATCCTGCAGGTACGCCGCCGCCTGCAGGACCGAAGTGAATTCCAAACCTGTGGAGTCGGAGAGATGCCTCAGGAAGACCCGGGTGACGACCGCGAGCAGCGCGGGGGCGTCCACCACCGAGTATCCCTGGGCGACGGACGCCAGGTCCACCGGCTTCAGAGATGGGGCGACTTCCATCTGGTGGTCCCTTTCGATCCTGAACAGTCCGGAGTGGGCCTGACGCTGCGAGTCGCCCCCAGAATAGAGCCTGTTTCCTTCCCGCGGAACGTCTGAAGGGCCCTAACTCCAACAAGCAAGATAACGTTTCGATCCGATAACCGGTTCCGGTTTTTCGGAACATGGTCCGGTCGCCATAGACACCGTTACCGACGGATATCCCATCCGCGACCCAGGAACGCCTGGCGAAAATGAATGAACTGGAAAGTCAGTAAATTGTAGGGGGAATCCAGCCTAGATATTCCTTTTCAGGAAGTATAAAAATCGCATCCAGAGGCGTCTTGCAGATCATCCTGTATCCAAATGAATTAAGATAAATGACAGTCTCGTTATCCTGAAAATTGTATGGAGAGATGTTCTTCAGTTCAAGGCAAATCACTCCGGGTTTATTTTTGCCGAAATCCATCCCCTTGAGGGCGCTCAACTCTACTCCTTCTATATCAAGACTAAGAAGGTGAATTTCATCGAGGCCTGCCGAACGGCATATCTCTGCGAGAGTCGTCGTTGTCCGAATCTCGGTTCGGATACTCGAACTGTCAAAACGCGCCGAATACCTGCGACTGGTTTCCGGATCGATGGTGGACATGGTCGGATCCGGAAAGACATCAAAGGTGATTTCCTTCACCGCTTCTGACACGAGGGCGCATACGAAATCATCCCTGGGCCGGATCTTGCGCCAGAGGGCCGCAAAGTCGGCGTTTCCATCGACGGCGACGCCCCGCCATCCGTCCTGGTAGAAGCGATAGGTGTTGCTGAAGCGAATGGGGTGGTTGGCCCCGACATCCAGGTACACGCCCGACTTCACCTCCCGGAGAAGCAACCCAAGGAGCAGGTCCACACCGCCGATCGCGTAACTCACGCCGCCGGGGGGGGCAGGGTCGTTGACCGTCATCCTGAGGGGGTCTCCTGATTCTGCTCTTGCAGGCCCACTGGGGAAGCTCAAGCCGCGTCCACCATCGCTGGCAGTCTGGGCCATTCGCATGACTCGCTCAACGCCGCAGCGGCAGCCTGCCGATCCGGGACACGGACGCTGAGAATAGCCGGTCCTTGCCGCTGCCGTCCAGTATTGTAGGTTGCGAAGACTCGCGCTGGACGCGCCGCACGCGCCAAATTCGACCCCGGAGCCTTCCATGATCCAAGTTGCTCGACGCCTACCGGGCGCAGGACTTGCCTTCCTGATCGCGCTTGCCGCAGCGAACGCCCACGCTGTGCAGGCTCCGGCGGCTGGGGCGGTCGAGACATCGGTCGCCGCCGCCCCGGCCTCCGAACTGGCGCGGCTCGTGGACATTCCCTACGAGCGCTTCACCCTGCCCAATGGCCTGAGGGTCCTTGTGCACACTGACCGGAAGGCGCCTGTCGTCGCGGTGTCCATCTGGTACGGCGTCGGCTCCAAGCATGAGCCTGCCGGCCGCACCGGCTTCGCCCACCTCTTCGAGCACCTGATGTTCAACGGCTCGGAGAATGCGCCCGGCGACTTCTTCAAGCCGCTGCAGGAGGTTGGCGCCACCGACTTCAACGGCACCACCTGGTTCGACCGGACCAACTATTTCCAGACTGTCCCGACGGGCGCCCTGGACCGCGCCCTCTTCCTGGAGAGCGACCGGATGGGCCACCTGCTGGGCGCCGTGACCCAGGAGAAGCTCGATAACCAGCGCGGAGTCGTCCAGAACGAGAAGCGGCAGAGCGACAACCAGCCCTTCGGCCTCGTGGACTACCTGATCAACCAGAACCTCTTCCCGCCTGGGCACGGCTACCGGCACAGCACCATCGGCTCGATGGCCGACCTGGACGCGGCCTCGCTGGAGGACGTGAAGCGTTGGTTCACCGACAATTACGGCCCGAACAACGCCGTCCTCGTCCTGGCCGGGGACATCGATGCGCCGACGGCCCGGACGCTCGTCGAGAAGTATTTCGGCGCCATTCCCCGGGGCCCGCGCGTCGCCCCGGTCTCTGACGGCCCGGTCACGCTCAAGGCGCCCGTCAGCCTGACCCACAAGGACCGGGTGGCGACCACCCGGATCTACCGCAGCTGGTCGACGCCGGGCCTGAACGACCTGTCCTCCGTGGCCCTGGAAGCCGGGGTCAGCGTCCTGGGCGGCCTGTCTTCGTCGCGCCTCGACAACGCCCTGGTGCGGGACGAGAAGATCGCCGTCTCTGTCATGGCCGACTACAGCGTCTTCCAGTCCGTGGGGGTCCTGACCCTGGCCGCGGACGTCCGCCCCGGCGTCTCGCCGGATCTGGTGGCCAGGCGCATGGACGAGGTCATCGCCGGCCTGGTTCGCTCCGGCCCGACGGCCGAGGAACTGGACCGCGCCCGCCGCGTCGAGATCGCCGGCAAGATCCGGGCGACCGAGGCGGTCGGTGGCTTCGGCGGCAAGGCGGTGACCCTCGCCGAGGGCGAGCTCTACGCCGATGACGCCGCCCTCTACCGTAAGCGCCTCGACGCCTGGGCCGCCCTGACGCCGGGCGCCGTGCAGTCGTCCCTGCAGACCTGGCTCAGCCGCCCGGTCCTGTCGCTCCGCATCGATCCGGGCGAACGCGACCTGGATGGCGGCCCCCTGGGTGGAGACCCGGCCGCCAAGGGCGCCGTGATCGACCGGACCGGGGTTGCCGAGGCCGTCCGCAAGCCCCGCGTCGACCCCGCCATGCCCGGCGCCGGCAAGGTCCCCGCCCTGGACTTCCCGGACGTCGAGCGCACGGTCCTCGCCAACGGCATGCCCGTGGTCTACGCCCGTCGGGCGAGCGAGCCGCGCACCCTGGTGGCCGCCAGCTTCGACGCCGGCACGGCGGCGGACGGCGTGAAGGATTTCGGCGCCCAGTCCATGATGCTTCGGGCCCTCACCGAAGGCGCCGGCGGGCTCTCCAGCCGCGAGATCGCCGAGCGCAGCGAAGTGCTGGGCGCGAGCGTCGGCGGCATGGCCGGCGCGGATCGGTCCAACGTGGTCCTGGACGCCCTGACCCCCAACCTCGCCCCGTCCCTCGCCCTCTTCGCAGATGTGCTTCGGCGTCCGACCTTTGAGCCCGCGGTGGTCGAGCGCCTGCGCGGCCAGCAACTCGCCCGCATTTCGGCGGAGGCGAACAACCCCTCTGCGATCGCCTCGGCGGAATTGTCGAAGCGGCTCTACGGCGGCGCCCACCCCTACAGTGTCCGCGCCAGCGGGGCGGGCGATACCCAGGTGGTTGCTCGATTTACCCCGGCCGATCTCAAAACCCAGCATGATCGGTGGATCCGGCCGGACAATGGCCGTCTGGTCATCGTCTCTGACCGCCCCCTGGCCGAGATCGTGACCCTGCTGAACGCGGCGCTGGGCGACTGGAAGTCGGAACCCAGCGTCGCGCGGGGCGCGAAGGCCTTCCCGGCGCCGCCCGCGCCCTCTGGCAACCGGATCGTTCTCGTCGACCGTCCGAAGTCGCCCCAGTCGGTGATCGCGGCCGGACAGGTCCTCGACGCCCGGGGTGGCGACGACCTCCTGGCCCTGCAGGCCGGCAACGAGATCCTCGGCGGAAGCTTCCTTTCGCGGCTCAACATGAACCTGCGCGAGACCAAGGGGTGGTCCTACGGCGTCTTCTCGGGAATTCCCGAGACGGTCGAGCGGGTCGCCTTCCGAGTCACCGCTCCGGTCCAGGCGGACCGCACGGCGGATTCGGTGACGGAAATCCTCAAGGAAACCAGGGACTTCACCACCACCCGAGGCGCTTCCGCGGAAGAGCGGCAACTGACCGTCGACGGGGCTACGCGCGAACTGCCCGGCCAGTTCGAGCGTAGCGCTTCCGTGCTGAACAGCTTGTCGACCCTGACCGAGTTCAAGCGCCCCGACGACTGGTTCGAGCGCCTGCCCGACCGCTATGGCGCCATGACGGCGGCGGACATGGATGCGGCGGTGCGCAGGGTCATCGATCCTGCGCGCCTGACCTTCGTGGTGGTGGGCGACGCCGCTGTGGTGAAGCCGCAGCTCGACAAGCTCGGCCTGCCGGTCGAGGTCATCACCGCTCCGCCCGCAGCGAAGTAGGACGGTGGGGCGGGCCCGCGCCCGCCCCTCAGCCCTTGGGAAGGTCCCCGGCGATGGCCGGGGCCAGCCGCCGGGCGATGTCCTCGATCCCCTGGGCGTTGGGATGCATGCCGTCCGGCAGGAGCTTGCCCGGCTGGCCCGCGACGCCCTCGAGGAAGAAGGGGTAGAGCCGGACGCCATTGGCGGCCGAGAGCTCGCTGTAGATGGGATTGAAGGCCCGGGCGTAGTCCTCGCCGAGGTTGGGCGCGGCCATCATGGTCGTGAGGGCGGCCGGGATTTCGCGCCGCTTCAGCTCTTCCAGCATGGCCTGCAGGTTGGCGCGAGTCTGCGCCGGACTCAGCCCCCTCAGCATGTCATTGGCGCCCAGGCCGACGATCACGAGGTCAGGCTTGCGAGGCAGGCCGTCGAGGGTGAAGGCCATGCGGGCGAGACCGGCGGCGGTGGTGTCCCCCGAGACGCCGGCGTTGACCACCCGCGCGCCCACGCCCTGCTCCGCCAGGGCCCGCTCCAGGGCTGGCGCGAAGCCCTGTGAAGGTTCGAGGCCGTAGCCGGCGAACAGGCTGTCGCCAAAGGCCACGACAAGGGGGCCCTCGAAGCCCGCCTCCGCCGAGGGCGCCTTCTGTGTCCCGGCGGCCTCCCCGGCGGGGGAACAGGCGAGGACAAGCTGGCAAAGCCCGGCCATGATCACATATAGCCATAATCCCGAACGCACCGGACGCCTCCACGCATGACCCGCAACGCCGCTGACACCGACCTGATGATCTGCGCGCGGGGCGTGACACTCTCGCTTGGAAACACCGACATCCTCAAGGGTGTTGACCTCGACGCCCCCCGCGGACAGAGCCTGGCCGTTCTGGGGCCCTCGGGTTCGGGGAAGTCCTCCCTGATGGCCGTCCTCTCCGGGCTGGAGCGCGCCACGTCCGGCGAAGTCCGCATCAATGGCGAGGACTTCGGACCGCTTGACGAAGATGCCCTGGCCCGCGCGCGCCGGGGCCGGATCGGCATCATCCTGCAGGCCTTCCATCTGCTGCCGACCATGACCGCCCTGGAAAACGTCGCCACGCCCCTGGAGCTGTGCGGAGTGGGGGACGCCCGCGAGCGGGCGGTGTCAGAACTGACCGCAGTGGGACTGGCCGACCGGCTCGGACACTATCCGACCCAGCTGTCGGGCGGCGAGCAGCAGCGGGTGGCCATCGCCCGGGCCATGGCCCCGCGGCCCGGCCTGATCTTCGCCGACGAGCCCACGGGCAATCTGGACGGAGTGACCTCCCGTCGGGTGGCGGACCTTCTCTTCGAGCGTCGCGCGGCGGCCGGGGCGACCCTGGTGATGATCACCCATGACCCGGGCCTCGCCGCCCGTTGCGACCGGATTGTCGAGATGGCGGACGGCCGGATCATCTCCGACCGGCTGTCATGACGCCCGTCCCCCTGCCCACCCTCTGGCGGATCGCGCGGCGGGACCTGTCCGCCAGCTTCCAGGGCCTGCGCCTGCTTTTCCTCTGCCTGTTCCTCGGCGTCGCCGCCCTTGCAGCCATCGGCAGCCTGACCGCGGCCATCACCGGGGAACTCACCCGCAAGGGCCGGGAACTCCTGGGCGGCGATATCGAGATCGCCCTCACCCAGAGGTCCGCCACCGCGGCCGAGAAGCGGACGATGGCCGAGCTCGGCCCGGTCAGCGAGACCGTCCGTTTGCGGGCCATGGCGCGGGGCGGGTCCGGCCCGCCCATGCTGGCCGAGCTGAAGGCCGTCGACGACGTCTATCCCCTCTACGGAAGTCTCACCGTCCAGACCCCCTCGGGCGTGCGTCCCACGTCGCGGCCCGGACCGGGTGAGGTTCTGGTGGAGCCGGGGCTGGCCGAGCGGCTGGGGGTGGGACCCGGGTCTGTCGTCGGATTCGGCCGGGCCGAGTTCCGGGTCGCCGGGGTGCTGGATAACGAGCCGGACCGGGTGGGCGAAGGCTTCAGCCTCGGACCCGCCGCCCTGATCCGCCTGGAAGACCTGCCGTCGACCGGCCTGATCCAGCCCGGAAGCCTATTCCAGACCAAGTACCGCGTGAAGCTCCCCGAGGGTTCAGCCCGCGCGCCGGACCGTCTCGCCGAGTCCCTCCGGCAGGAGTTCGGGGAGTCTGGCTGGCAGGTGCGGGACCATAGCCGCGCAGCGCCGGGAGCCAGCCGGTTCTTCGAGCGCATGGGCCAGTTCCTGAGCCTGATCGGTCTCGCCGCCCTCGTCATCGCCGGCATTGGCGTCAGTAACGGGGTGTCCGGCTACCTCGCCGCCCGACGCGGCTCCATCGCCACCCTGAAGGTCCTCGGGGCCTCAGGACGCGACATCACCACGGTGTACCTCCTCCAGGTCGGAGCCGTCGCAGGGGTCGCCGTTCTGGCGGGGCTTGCGGCGGGGGCGGGGGCGCCGTCCCTGATCCTGACCCTCATCGGCGACCGCCTGCCCGTGCGCCCTGAGTTCGCCCTGCATACCGCGCCGCTGACCCTGGCGGCCGCCCAAGGGTTGCTGATCGCCTTCATCTTCACCTGGCTGCCCCTCGCCCGAGCCGGGTCGACCCCGCCCGCAGCGATCTGGCGGGCCTCGCTTGAGCCCCAGGGGCGCCCAGCCCTGCGCGACGGCGGCATCGTGGCCGCAGCGGCGAGCCTGTCCATCGGCCTCGCGGTCCTGACCTCCGTGGAGCCTCTTTACTCCGCCGGAATCCTGGCGGCGGCGGCGGGAGGGCTTGTCCTGCTGCTGGGCGTCGGCGCCGGGGTGAAGGTCCTGGCCAGGCGGGCCCCACGACCAGCGTCTCCTCTTCTCCGGCTGGCGCTGGCGAACCTGCACCGTCCCGGTTCCCAGACGCCGGCCCTGGTGATCGCCATGGGCCTGTCCCTGACCCTCTTCGTCCTGATCGCCGCCATCCAGACCAGCCTCGACGCCGAGATCGCGCGGTCCGTTCCCGCGCGGGCTCCGGCCCAGTTTGTCCTGGACGTCCCTTCCGCCGGCGCTGAGACCTTCCGCAAGGTGGTGACCGAGGCTGCGCCCGGGGCCGAGGTCGACCTGGTGCCCGCGCTTCGGGGCATGATCACGGCCTACGGAGACCAGAAGGTCCGCGATCTCAAGGTCATCCCGCGTGAGGCCTGGGTGCTGCGCGGCGAACGCGGCGTCACCTATGCGGCGGAGCTGCCCGCGGGCAGCCGCATCATGGCCGGTGAGTGGTGGCCGAAGGACTATGTGGGCCCTCCCCTCGTCTCACTGGATGACGAGGTCGCCGCGGACCTTGGCCTCGGGGTGGGCGATAGGCTCACGGTCAGTGTACTGGGGCGGGAGATCCCGGCGCGTATCGCCTCCCTGAGACGCATTGACTGGGAAACCATGGGCTTCAACTACCTGATGGTCTTCCCGCCCAGCACCCTGGCGGGCGCACCCCATACCCTGGCCGGCGCCGTCAGCCTGCCGCCAGAGCGGGAAACCGCCGCCGCCCGGGCCATACTGGGAACCTTCCCAGGCGCGTCGGTCATCTCCGTTCGCGAAATCCTCGGCCAGGCCAGGACCCTTCTGGACCAGATGGCCCTGGCGGTCCTGGCCGCCGCCTCGGTGACCCTCCTGGCGGGCATGGCGGTCCTGACCGGCGCGGTCGCCGCCGCCCGCCAATCCCGGACCTACGACGCCGTGGTGCTCAAGACCCTGGGGGCCACAAGAGGGCAGTTGCTGGGGGTCCAGGCCCTAGAGTACGGCCTCCTTGGCCTCCTTCTGGGCGGGGTCGCCCTCGCCATGGGCCTTGGCGGCGCCTGGTGGATCATCGTCCAGGTGTTCGAATTCACCTGGGCGCCGGACTGGGGGCGCGTTCTGGGCACCCTGGGCGCGGGACTGGCGGTGACGCTGGTCCTCAGCCTGGCCGGCGCCCTTCCCATCCTGTCCGCCCGCCCCGCCTCGGCGCTGCGCTCGGTCTAGAAGGGGACAGGACAGACCGGGGATTCAGGCCCGGAGTCCGGGATAAGGAACAGCTTGACGGGCAGGTGTTTCTCGCACCCTCTTCCCCATACCCTCCATTCAAAAGGATGGGTCGGGAGGAAATCACATGTCCGTCGCCGAGGCGCGCCCACCGGGCGGAGAGCCGCCGCCGCTCCGCCTGCGCACCAAACTCTTCTTCGGGATCGGCAGTGCGGCGGAGACGATCGCCCTCTTCTCCCTCGGGTCCTACGCCCTGCTCTATTACAACCAGGTGCTGGGACTTCCCGGCTGGCTGGGCGGGCTGGCCATCTCGCTCTCCTTCGTCGTGGACGGGTTCGCCGACCCGGTGATCGGCTCGATCTCGGACCGGACCCGGTCCCGCTTCGGCCGCCGGCACCCCTTCATGTACGCCGCGCCCATCCCCATCGCCCTCTTCTTCCTGGCCATCTTCAACCCGCCGGACGGCCTCAGCCACGCCCTGCTCTTCCTCTGGTTCACCGGGTCGGTGATCGGGCTGCGGGTGGCCATGAGCGTCTTCCACACCCCGCACCTGGCCTTCGGGGGCGAGTTGTCGGAGTCCTACATCGAGCGCACCAAGGTGATGGCGTGGAACAACTTCTCCACCTGGATCGGCGGGACCTCGATCTCGCTCATCGCCCTCACCTTCTTCTTCAAGGCGACGCCGGACTATCCGCGGGGCCTTCTGAATCCAGAGCCCTACCTGCCCTTCTCCCTGCTGGCCGCGGGCGCGACCCTGACCATTCTCCTCGCCTCGGCCTGGTTCACGCGCGACCAGATCCCGCGTTTACCGAGGCCGCCGGCGGACCAACCGCCCTTCTCCCCCTTCGAGTTCCTGAAGGACGTCGGCAAGGTCCTGGCCAACCGCAACTATGTCTGGCTCCTCGCCGGCCTCTTCGCACTGTCCCTCATGACAGGGATCCGCGAAACCCTGGGGCTCTACGGCGGGACCTATTACTGGGGCTTCCCGTCGGAGATGCTGCGCTGGTACTCGCTGGGCAGCCTGGTCGGCTTCGTCTCGGCCCTGACCCTGACGCCCCGGCTACACGCCCGATGGGGCAAGAGGCGCGTGATAATCTGGAGCGCTGCGGCGCTGGTGAT
>JADBZH010000075.1 GCA_020402585.1 Phenylobacterium sp.
CCAGGCCGACCTCCAGTCCCTCCGGGATCGCCCGGCGCGCCCTCTTGAACAGGGCCCGCGCCGCCTTCCGTCCCTCTTCCGAGTCGTAGGCCAGGCCCCGGCCGAGCAGCCAGTCTCCGAGGCCAGCCAGGGAGATCAGCCCCGGGCGTCCTGACGCCGACAGGGCCAGGGCCAGGTCCGCCACCGCCTGCTCGAAGCCGGACAGGTCGAAGTCTTCCCCGAGACCGAAGGCGGCGAGGTTCACCGCTCCCCGCACCCGGCCTGCGGCGGCGGCCAGGGCGGCGGCCGTTTCCTGCGTATCGGCAAGGCCGATCGCCCCGGTGAAGGCGGCGGCAGTTGGAATCTGCGTTCGCGGGAACAGCACCCGTCTGAGGCGATCCCGGGCAAAGGCGGGAATCACCATGCGCCAGAGGGTTTCGCCGCTGCGGCCCAGGTCGATGGCCTCGCCGATGAGATCCTCCGGGACCCCGACCGCCTGGGCGCGCTCGACGGCGCGGGCGAGCCCGGGATTGTCTGTGAGGGAGGCGCAGGCCTCGGGGTCGCCCTCGCATCGGGCGATGGCGTCGAGGATGGCCTGGAGCGGACCGGCCGCGGCTTCGGCGGCGGCCTGGGCCAGTGTCTCGCCCCGGACTTCAGCGGAGAGGGCCTCCAGGCGATCGTCGAGGCCGGGCGCAGTGGCGTCGACCAGGGCGGGGGCCGGGCCGGGCGCCACTCCGATCGCCGCTGCGGCGTTCAGCATCAGGGTCGAGAGCCGGTCGGACAGGCCCTGGTCGGCGACCTTCCCCCCCGGGCGGCTGCGACCCTGGGCGGCCCGGGCGATCTCCCTGGCGAGGGCCGTGACGGCGCCGCCGATGTCGGCTGTCCCCCCCAGGACCTCCCGCCAGGCCTCGGTCTGGGCGTCTGTCCAGCCTACCGGGGCCAGCACCTCGACACACCGGTCCCCGAGTTCGATCTGCCGGAGCTCAAGGATGGGCGGGGTGTGCATGACGGAGGCCTCCAGGCCGTCGAGGTTAGGGCGGGCTTTCGGGCCGGGCAACAGATGTTGCGGTAAGGGGCGTAGGCATCCACAAGATGTTGATGTTCTCGGATCGCTGGACGCTGGGAGCCGCGCAACCTATAGTCCGCCGGCGTTGAACCTGATCGGATCTGAACGGGCGTGCTGAAAGCGATCTTCACCTGGTGGAACGGAGCCACGATCGGCGCCAGCTTCCACATCAAGCGCCGCGGCGTCCTGGTCGGCCAGGACGACTTTGGCAACCGCTACTATGAGGCCCGCGACGCTCGGGATTCCTACGACGGCCGCCGCCGCCGCTGGGTGATCTACAAGGGGTACCCGGACGCTTCCAAGGTGCCCGCCGAATGGCATGGGTGGCTTCACTACACCTTCGACGAGCCGCCGACCGTCGCGCCGCTCCCCCGCAGGTCGTGGGAAAAGGACCATCAGCCCAATCTGACCGGCACCATCCACGCCTGGCGGCCCAAGGGCTCGATCTCGCGTGGTGGCGAGCGCGCCCGTGCGTCCGGCGACTATGAGGCCTGGCGGCCCGAATAGGATGCCCCGGTTTCCCCAGCGCAGGGTCCTCTCCGCCGTCACCCTGGCGTCGGTTGCGGCGCTGGCCTGGGGGGGGCTCGGGCTGGCGCAACAGTCTCCACCCTCTTCCGACGCCGGGGCCGCCGCCCCGCCTGAAGCCATCATCGAGGAGGCGCCCCCCGCTGTCGTGGAGGCTCCCCCCCCGGCGGTGGCGCCCCCCGTCCCCGCCTCCGAGGTGACGCCCGCAGAACCCCCTGCGCGCCGTGTGGCCGCGCGGCCCGCAGAGAGCGTGAAGAAGCGCGAACGCTTCGACGTGGCGGTGCTGCAGGCCGTGGACAAGGTCACCGCTGAGACCATCCGATTCGAGGCTCCGGTGGGTCAGCCCGTCCGGTACAAGTCGCTTATCCTGACGGTGCGGGCCTGCGAGCGGACCGCGGCTGATGAGCCGACCGAGGACTCCATCGCCTACCTGTCAGTGGACTCCCAGCCGCGCGCCCAGTCGGGCCGGCCGACTCCCGGCGCCCGCCAGGTCTTCCGGGGCTGGATCTACGCCTCCTCGCCCGGGCTGAACGGGCCCGAGCACCCGGTCTACGACGCCTGGCTGATCACCTGCAGGACTTCGACGCCGCTGAGGGCGGCGGGCGGACCCAGCACCCCCTCGACAGCCAAGGCTCCGGCCAACCGCTCAAGGTAGGCGGCGCGCGGGATTTCCTCGGCGCCGAGGCTTGCCAGGTGATCGGTGATGAACTGGGCGTCCAGCAGCTGGAACCCGCCGAGGATGAGCCGCGCGGCGAGGTGGGCCAGGGCGACCTTGGAGGCGTCGGTCTCGATCGAGAACATGCTCTCGCCGAAGAAGGCGCCCTTGAGGCTGACGCCGAAGAGCCCTCCGACCAGCCGCCCGTTCCTCCAGGTCTCGACGGAATGGGCGGAGCCGTCCGCGTGCATCGCCTGGTACATCCGCTTCAGGGCCGGATTGATCCAGGCGCCGGGCCGCTCCGGATCGGCGCAGGCGTCCAGCACCGCCTGGAAGGCCGAATTGACCCTGACCTCAAAGCGATCCTGCCGAAGGGTTCTCTGCAGCCGGCGGGGGAGGGCGAGCCCCTTCAGGGGAAAGACCCCCCGGAACTCGGGCTCGACCAGGAAGACCGACGGGTCCGTCGGCGATTGGGCCATGGGGAAGACCCCACGGGCGTAGAAGTCCAGTGCAGGGTGGGGACGCGGGCGTCGGCTCACCCGGCCTCCGACTGATCCTTCAGCCATCGCTCCAGCCAGTGGATGGTGTAGTCGCCCATCAGGAAGTCCGGCTGAAGAAGAAGGTCCTGGAAGAGGGGAATGGTGGTTTCGACGCCGCTGACCACCATCTCGCCGAGACACCGGCTGAGGCGGGCGATGCACTCCTCCCGGTCCCGGCCGTGCACGATCAGCTTTCCGATCAGGCTGTCATAGAAGGGTGGGATGACGTATCCGGCGTAGATGGCGCTGTCGAGGCGCACCCCCAGGCCGCCGGGAGCGTGGAAGTCCGAGATCAGGCCGGGCGAAGGCGTGAAGGTCTTGGGATTCTCGGCGTTGATCCGGCATTCGATGGCGTGGCCCTCGAAGGCGATGTCCTTCTGGGAGAAGGAGAGGGGCAGGCCGGCGGCGATCCGGATCTGCTCGCGCACCAGGTCGATGCCGGTGATGGCCTCGGTGACCGGGTGTTCCACCTGCAGGCGGGTGTTCATCTCGATGAAGAAGAACTCCCCGTTCTCGTAGAGGAATTCGATGGTGCCGACGCCGAGGTAGCCGATCCGGCGCACGGCCTCGACCACGACATTTCCGATCTTCTTCCGGGCGGCGGCGTCGATCACCGGGGAGGGGGCTTCCTCAAGCACCTTCTGGTGGCGGCGCTGCAGGGAGCAGTCCCGTTCGCCAAGGTGGCAGACATTGCCGAACCGGTCGGCGATGACCTGCAGCTCGATGTGCCGGGGCCCCTGAAGATATCGCTCCATGTAGATGGAGTCGTCGCCGAACGCGGCCTTGGCTTCGGCCCGGGCGGTCGCGACCGCTTCGGCCAGGTCCTCCTCGGTCCGGGCCACCTTCATGCCCCGGCCACCACCACCGGCTGCGGCCTTGATCAGGACCGGGAAGCCGATCTCCCGGGCGGCGGAGAAGGCCTCCTCCTCGGTCGTGATCGCGCCGTCGGACCCCGGCACCACCGGGATTCCGGCCTCCTTCACCGCCTGCTTTGCGGTGATCTTGTCGCCCATCATGGTGATGTGCTCGGGGAGGGGGCCGATGAAGGTGAAGCCATGGGCGTTCACGATCTGGGCGAACCGGGCGTTCTCGGACAGGAATCCGTAGCCGGGATGGATGGCCTGGGCGCCGGTGATCTCGGCGGCGGCGATGATGGCGGGGATGTTCAGATAGCTCTTGGCGGCGGGCGCCGGACCGATACAGACGCTCTCGTCCGCGAGACGGACCCACATGGCGCCGGCGTCGGCCTCGGAATGAACCGCAACCGTGGAGATGCCCATCTCCTTGCAGGCGCGGTGCACCCGCAGGGCGATCTCGCCCCGGTTGGCGATCAGGATCTTGTCGAACATGGCTTAACCGATGATCGCCAGGGGCTCGCCGAACTCGACCGGCTGGCCGTTGGCCACGATGATTTCGAGGATCTTTCCCGCCCGCGGGGCGGGAATGGGATTCATGGTCTTCATGGCCTCGACAATCATCAGGGTCTGGCCTTCGGCGACCGTGTCGCCGACCTTGACGAAGGAGGGCGTATCCGGCTGCGGCTGGAGATAGACGGTTCCGACCATGGGCGATTTCACGGCGTCACCGGCGGCGGGGGCCGGCATCGGAGCGGCGGCGGGTTCGGCGACGGGCGCAGGCGAGGGAGGCGCAGCGAACGCCGGAGCCGCCATGGCGACGGGCGCTGCGGCGGTGAGGGTGCGCGCAACGCGGATCTTCAGTCCGTCGTGCTCGACCTCGATCTCGGAGAGTCCCGTGTCGTTCAGGATGCCGGCGAGGCGGCGGACAAGACGTGCATCGATCTGTTCGGCGGGAGCCTTCGGACTGGACGGCATGTAGGGATCCTGTGCTTCGTCGTCTCGGCGGCCGCGCGTGCGGCGGACGTGCTGACCTTCTATCGAACCTGAGCCGACGCGAACATGGGGAGGAGTCCCGCCCCGGACACATCGGCGTGAAGCCGAGGCCGTTTCCCGCCAGCAACCCTCCGGTAGGCGCGGATGCGCTGAAACCGGATTCGCCGTCTTGTAACGGCGGGCGGCTAGGGTCACAAGCATGGGCATGAGTCTGAGCCTGGTCCTGAACGGTGAGAGCCGCGTCATGGAGGCGGTCCGAACGGTGGCCGATCTGGTCGGCGCCCTGGGCCTTGATGCGCGCAAGGTCGCGGTGGAGCGGAACCTCGAGATCGTGCCCCGCTCCCTGTACGACCGCACCGAGCTGGCCGACGGGGACCGGCTTGAGATTGTCCACTTCATAGGCGGAGGCTGACATGTCCGGCGACAGCATGGCCGGCGGGACGGCGGAGGACACCTGGACTGTGGCGGGCCGGACCTTCCGGTCCCGTCTCATCGTCGGCACCGGCAAGTACGCCGACTATGCCCAGAACGCCGCGGCGGCTGAGGCTGCGGGCGCGGAGATCGTCACCGTGGCCCTGCGCCGGGTGAACCTGTCCGATCCGGCCAAGCCCATGCTGGCCGACTTCGTGAAGCCGGAGCGCTTCACCTACCTGCCCAATACAGCGGGCTGCTACACCGGCGAGGATGCGGTTCGCACCCTGCGGCTGGCCCGCGAGGCCGGCGGCTGGGACCTGGTGAAGCTCGAGGTCCTGTCCGAGACCCCGCACCTGCTGCCGGACATGGAGGAAACCCTTAGGGCGCTGAAGATGCTGGTCGCCGATGGCTTCCAGGTGATGGTCTATTGCAGCGACGATCCGGTCTACGCCCGCAAGCTTGAGGACGCCGGGGCTGCGGCCATCATGCCGGCGGCGGCCCCGATCGGGTCGGGGCGCGGCATCCAGAACGCCCTGAACCTCGGCCTGATCCTGGAGCAGTCCAGGGTCCCGGTCCTCGTCGACGCCGGTGTCGGGACGGCCTCGGACGCGGTCATCGCCATGGAGATGGGCTGCGACGCCGTGCTCATGAACACCGCCATCGCCGAGGCGAAGGATCCGAGCCGGATGGCCGACGCCATGAAGCACGCCGTCATCGCTGGCCGGCAGGCCTTCCTGGCCGGGCGGATGGCCGAGCGTCGCTATGGCGATCCCTCATCACCCCGCGCCGGGCGGATC
>JADBZH010000076.1 GCA_020402585.1 Phenylobacterium sp.
AGGGTCCGGACCACAGCCAGGCTGACAGCCATCAGGGCGGGCTGGGCGTTCTCGGTCAGGGTCAGCTGATCCTCAGGACCCTCGCGCATCAGGACCGAGAGTTTCTGGCCCAGGGCCTCGTCGACCTCCTCGAACACCTCTCGGGCCGGGGCGAAGGCGGCGGCGAGGTCGGCGCCCATGCCGACGGCCTGGCTGCCCTGGCCGGGAAACAGAAAGGCGAGACTCATGACCGGCGCTCCTCCCAGATGCGGATGAAGGCGAGGGTTAGGCGATCAGGCCGCCCCGGGCAAGCCGAGGCGCCTCTGGCCATCCCGCCCTGCGGCAGCCATGATGGCGCCAACCAGAAGCCCCTGTGGGAGGGACCATGCGCGCCGTCATCCGTCGCAACAAACAGCTCATCTGTGACGAGGTCCCGGACCTGACGCCCGGTCCGGGGCAGATCCTGGTGCGCACCCTGGCCTGCGGGATCTGCGGCTCGGACCTCCACGCCCTCCACCACATGGAGCACATGATGGAGACGGCCACCCGGGCGAACGGCGGCTTCGCCTCAGGATTTGATCCCAAGGCTGACACCGTCTTCGGACACGAGTTCTGCGCTGAGGTGCTGGACCATGGCCCCGGCTCTGCGAAGGCTCTCCGGGCGGGGGCCCGGGTCGTCTCGGTTCCCGTCACCCTGACCGAGACCGGGATGGAATCCCTGGGCTTCTCCAACCGCCTTCCCGGCGGGTTCGCCGAGCGCATGCTGCTGACCGAGGCCATGGTCCTGGAGGTGCCGAACGGCCTGCCGACCGACCAGGCGGCCCTGACCGAGCCCTTCGCCGTGGGAGAGCATGCGGTGGCCATGGCCCGCCTCGACCGCGACTCCGTCTGCATGGTGATCGGGTGCGGTCCGGTGGGCCTGGCGGTCATCGCCGCCCTGAAGGCGCGGGGGCATGGACCCGTGATCGCCACCGACTATTCGCCGCGCCGGCGGGCCGCTGCGGAAAAGCTCGGGGCCGACCTGGTGATCGACCCCTCGAAGGAGAGCCCGCACGCCCGCTGGGACAGCTATGGCGTTCCCGTGCAGCGGGCTGCCCAATCCATGGCCCGCATGATGGGCAAGTCCTTCGGCCGGCCCGTCGTCTTCGAGTGCGTCGGCGCCCCGGGCATACTGCAGACCCTGATCGAGGCCTCACCCGCCGGCGCCCAGATCGTAGTGGCCGGGGTGTGCATGGAGACCGACAAGATCGAGCCGGCCATCGCCATCACCAAGGAAATGGAACTGTCCTTCGTCTTCGGCTACACGCCCGATGAGTTCGCCCACACCCTGCGCCAGATTTCAGAGGGGATCATCGACGTCTCGAGCGTGGTGACCGGCAAGGTGGGGCTGGACGGGGTCGCCGAGGCCTTCGTGACCCTTGGAGACCCCGAAGCGCACGTCAAAATTCTGGTTGAACCCACGAGATAAGCGAAACAATGTCTGATCCCACTCAACCAACCCCCGAAGAGAAGGAAGCGGCGCGCATCCGCCGCAACCGGCTCCTGGGCCGGATCCTCCTGATTGGCCTGGGCCTCCTGCTGGTCGCCCAGATGATCCCCTTCCTCATGCGCGCCTGAGGCGTCCGGAGACCCAAGACATGCGCATTTCGTCGCCCCGCATTCCGCCGCTCGCGGACTCCGAGATGGACGCCGACCAGAAGGAGCTCGTGGCGCCGATGGCCGCCACGGGCCGCGTGCTCAACATCTTCCGGACCCTGGCCAGGGCCCCCAAGGCGGCGCGCGCCTTCCTGGCCTGGGGGAACTATGTGCTGTCACGCCGTAATGAGCTGCCGCCGCGCCAGCGGGAGCTGGTCATCCTGCGCGTCGGCTTCCTGTGCAAGTCGGGCTACGAGTGGACCCAGCATGTAGAGATCGGCCTCCGGGATGGCCTGACGCTTCCCGAGATCGCCCGGATCAAGATTGGCGCGTCCGCCCCGGAGTGGTCGCAAGACGATCGGCTCCTGCTACAGGCCACGGACGAACTGCATCATGACAAGTTCATCAGTGACGCCACCTGGGCCGGCCTGCGCGGGGCCTTCACCGAGAAGCAGTGCATGGACCTCGTCTTCACCGTGGGCCAGTACACCCAGGTGTCGATGATCCTGAACACCTTCGGCGTGCCGCTGGATCCCGGCCAGGTGCTGGACCCCGACCTCAAGGGGTACTGAGGGATCTCAGCGCGGCGGGCGCTTCTGGGACAGGGCGGCGCAACTGGCGAAGCCCAGGGAGCCCTGGGCGTCATAGAGGCGGCATTCCCCCACGGCGACCCCGTCCGTGGCCTGATGGTTGACGGACTGGAACCCCACCCACTCGCCCACAGGCAGGCGGTGCAGGTACACGGTCACGTCGGTGTTGATGTAGCCCAGGCCCTGATCGGAGGAGGCGTGGGCGAAGGGGCTGGTGAAGTCCGAGGCGACGACAACCCGCTGGAAGGGGGTCAGGGGGACGCCGCCAACCAGCTCGCGCACCTCCCGCATCCAGATCCGCCGCTCCCCCTCGGAGCCGAAGCCGCCCTGGATGGGCTTGACCGCCCACATCCGCCCCATCGGCGCCGTCGCCGGATCGGGGTCGGGGATGGAGTCGGGAGCGGGCGCATCCCAGTCCGGCGGGCTCCAGGTCTTGCCTGGCGCATTCTCCGTCCGGCGGAGGAACTGGCAGGAGGCCTTGGCCGAGCTCTTGCCGCCCGAGAACAGCTCCGCCTCGGCCATGCGGATGCGGCCCCCCTCGCGGATCAGGGTGGTCTTGACCTCGATCGGGTCGAAGTTGGGCAGGCGGTACATGTCCACGGTCAGCCGGGCCGGGATGAAATCGTCGGAGCCGAAGGCGGTTTCGAGGGCGTGACCCATCAGGCCGATGACGACCCGGCCGTGCAGGGATTGCGGGTTCCAGGGGCCGCGGCCAGAGGCCTGGGGCAGAAAGGCGTCGCCGTCGCGGAGGAAGAAGGGCTGTTCGGTCATGAGAGGCGTCCGGGTCGAAAGGCGGCGGGTTGGGCGGGGGTCAGGCGACGTAGCGGGCCAGGTTCCGGCGAATCCGCCCGGCGATGTCCTGGCCGGCGGGCGGGGCCTCAAAGGGCGCGCCCGTGATCCGGCGGAAGGCGTCGACATAGATGTCTGAGGTCTGTTCGATCATCTCCGGCGGAATATCCGGGATGGGGTCGACATAGGGGTCGCAACGCTCAGCCACCCAGTTCCGCACAAAGTCCTTGTCGAAGCTGTCGGGCCGCTCGCCGGCGGCGAACCGGGCGCCATAGCTGTCCGCCATCCAGTAACGGCTGGAATCCGGCGTATGGATCTCATCGGCGAGGACAATCCCGCCCTCAGGATCGAGCCCGAACTCGTACTTGGTATCGACCAGGATCAGTCCGCGCTCGGCGGCCAGGGCCTGCCCCCGCGCGAAGAGCGCCAGGGCATAGGCTGAGACCTGTTCCCACTGGCCCGGGGTGAGCAGGCCCTGCTCCAGAATCTGCGCGGGGCTGAGGGGCTCGTCATGCCCGCCGTCAAACGCCTTCGAGGTCGGCGTGATGATGGGCTCTGGCAGGCGGGCGTTCGGGGCCAGGCCGTCGGGGAGCCGCACCCCGTACATCTCGCGGGCGCCCTGGCGGTAGAGGGTGAGGATGGAGGTGCCTGTTGTCCCTGCGAGGTAGGCGCGCACCACGATCTCGACCGGCAGGATGTCGAGACGGCGCCCCACCACGACATTCGGATCCGGGTACTCCAGAACGTGGTTCGGGCAGATATCGGCGGTCATTTCGAACCAGAAACGCGCGGTCTGGGTCAGGACCTGTCCCTTGTAGGGAATGGCGGCGAGGATGCGGTCGAAGGCGGAAAGGCGGTCTGTGGCGATGATCACCCGGCGACCATCGGCAAGATCAAAGTTCTCGCGCACCTTTCCGCGGTAGTGCCCGGGCAACTCCGGAAGGTCGATGGCCCCAAGAACCGGTCGCAATGGCGGGCTGGTCATTCTATATCCGGACCTGTGAGATTTCCGCGCCGTCCGGACGCACCAGCCGACCGGCGTGCAGTAGCCCAAACCCATCCTGTTTGGCAGTCGTTTCGACCGCTCCGGAGGTTTTTCAATGCTTCGCTCCACCCTGATCGCCGCCGCCTTCGCCCTGGCGGCCTCCCCTGCAGCGGCCAAGCTCGCCCCAGGAGCCCAGGCGCCCGACTTCAGCGCCCCGGCCTACCTTGCCGGCAATCCCTTCACCTACAAGCTGGCCGACAACCTGAAGAAGGGGCCGGTTGTGCTCTACTTCTTCCCCTCGGCCTACACCGCGGGTTGCAACCTTGAGGCCTACCTTTTCTCCGAGGCCGTCGAGGAGTTCCGCGCCCTCGGCGCCACTGTGATCGGCGTGACGTCGGGCAAGACCGAGCGGCTCGCCGAGTTCTCGAAGGACACCAAGAGTTGCGGGGGCAAGTTCCCGGTCGCGTCCGATCCGGGCGCGGCCATCGCCAAGCGGTACGACGCCCCCCTGAACGTGAAGGGCATGGCGATGCCGGGGCTGTCCGGCCGGGTTTCCTACGTCATCGCCCCGGACGGCAAGGTCATCCACGCCTACGAGAACCTGGACGCCAATGATCACGTCAACCAGACCCTCACCGCGGTGAAGGCCTGGAAGGCCGGCAAGGCGAAGTAAACCCGCAACCCGCCGACGCGGAGGCCCGTCTTCCTTGCGCCCACCGCGGCTTTACTCTATGGACCGCCCCTTCAACGGAAGGCGGTCACGGGTTGGAGCGCCAAAGGGACGGGAAAGCCCCGTCCGCCAGCCCGGGATCCATCGTATCCACCGGTCACCCGCCGGCGGACGCGCCGCCCTCCACATGGGATAAAGGACATATGGCGCTCTACGAGCACGTCGTCATTTCGCGGCAGGACATCTCGCCGCAGCAGGCTGAAGCCCTGAACGACCAGATCAAGGCGATCATCGAGGAAAACGGCGGCGCCGTGGCCAAGATCGAGTACTGGGGCCTGCGCAACCTGACCTACCGGATCAAGAAGAACCGGAAGGGGCACTATTCCCTCCTCGCCCTCGACTCCCCGCCTGCGGCGGTCAAGGAGATGGAGCGCCAGCTCTCCATCAACGAGGACGTCCTCCGGTACATCACGATCCGGGTCGAGGAACTGGACCTGGAACTGTCGCCCATCCTCGCCCGCCGCGACCGCGAGCGCGAGCGTGAACCCCGTCGCGAAGACGCCTACTGAGATCGGAGGCTGAGACCATGACCGACGAAACCGCCGCCGCGCCCGCCGCGGGCGCCCGCCGCCCCTTCTTCCGCCGCCGCAAGGTCTGCCCCTTCTCGGGCTCCGCCGCGCCGAAGATCGACTACAAGGACGTCAAGCTCCTGCAGCGCTACATTTCCGAGCGCGGCAAGATCGTCCCGTCCCGCATCACCGCCGTGTCGGCGAAGAAGCAGCGTGAATTGGCCCGCGCCATCAAGCGCGCCCGCTTCCTCGCCCTCCTTCCCTACGTCGTGAAGTAAGGAGAGCCCGAGATGAAGGTCATTCTTCTGGAGCGGGTCGAAGGCCGCGGCGCCCTGGGCGACGTGGTCGCCGTCAAGGACGGCTTCGCCCGCAACTACCTGCTCCCCCGGGGCAAGGCCCTGCGCGCCAATGCCGCGAGCATGAAGGTGTTCGAGGCCCAGCGCGCCGAGCTTGAGGCCCGCAACCAGCGCGCCCGTGAGCAGGCCGCCAAGTCGGGGGAATCCCTCGATGGGACCGCCTACATCCTCATCCGCCAGGCCGGCGAGAGCGGCCAGCTCTACGGTTCGGTCAGCGGCCGGGACGTCGCCGACATCATCAACGACGCTGGCGGCAAGGTGGAACGGTCGATGGTCGTGCTGGACAAGCCGATCAAGACCCTCGGCCTGCACGAAGTGAAGGTGAAGCTGCATGCCGAAGTGACGGTGAGCATCACCCTCAATATCGCCCGGTCCGAGGACGAAGCCGACCGCCAGGCCCGGGGTGAAAACATCATTGAGTCCCAGTTCGCCGAAGAGCGCGCTGCGGCCGAAGAAACCGCCCAGGACCTCCTGGAAGGTGGCGCCGGCCAGCAGGATGGTGACTACGGGGACTGATCCCGGACTCATCCGGAAGAACCAGAAGGGCGCGGGTCTCCAGGATCCGCGCCCTTTTTCGTTCTGGGCGATCCTATTGCGCCTGCGAATGTTGCATTTCTGTGACACCGCTTTGCCGCGAGGCATACTACGTAAGTCTGTGGATTACTCCCGTTCCGAAGTCTCATTGGAAAACCCCATGCTTCACCGCTCTGCTCTCTTCGCGGCTGTCTCGGCCGCCTCCCTTCTGGCCGGCGCCGCCCAGGCCGCCGAGCCCGCCAGCTCGGTCGAGGAACTGGTCATCACGGGCTCCCGCACCGAGGGACGGACCCGCCTTGAGACCCTGGCCCCCGTCGACGTCATCTCGACCGAGGCCCTGACCCGCCAGGGCAATACCGAGATGGCCACGGCCCTGGCCGCCGTCGCCCCCTCCATGACCTTCCCGCGTCCGGCCATCACCGACGGCACAGACAGCGTCCGCCCGGCGACCCTGCGCGGCCTCGCCCCTGACCAGACGCTCGTGCTGATCAACAGCCTGCGCCGGCACTCCTCGGCCCTGGTGAACGTCAACGGCTCGATCGGCCGCGGTTCGGCCGCCGTCGACCTGAACTCCATCCCGACCGTCGCGGTCGACCGCATCGAGGTCCTGCGGGACGGCGCCTCGGCGCAGTATGGCTCGGACGCGATCGCCGGCGTGGTCAACATGCGCCTGCGCGAGGCTGACGAAGGCGGCTCCGCCTCGGTCACCTACGGCGTCTACGACACCCGCGTGCGCACCGCCCGCGACCTGAAGGGCCGGAACAAGAACGACGGCCCGACCTTCACCGCCACCGGCTGGCAGGGCTTCAAGCTCGGCTCCGACGGCTTCCTGACGGTCAGCGGCGAGTACCTCTTCCGGAACCCGACCAGCCGCGGCGACCTTGATCCCCGCATCACGCCCAGCAAGGTGACCTCGCGCTTCGGCGACCCCCAGGTCGACCAGGTCACGGTCTTCGCCAACGCCGGCAAGCCCCTGAACGAGGAATGGGACCTGTACGGCTTCGGCGGCTACCAGAAGCGCAAGTCGGACAGCGCCGCCAACCCGCGCCTGGCCAACAACGCCAACAACGTGCCCGCTATCTGGCCGAACGGCTTCCTGCCGCTGATCACCACCGACATCACCGACTACAGCGCCGCGGGCGGCGTGCGCGGGACGCTGGCGGGCTTCGAGATCGATGCCGGCCTCGTCTATGGCTACAACCAGGTCCACTACGGCGTCCGGGACTCGGTCAACGCCTCCATGGGCATCGGCTCGCCGACCGACTTCGACGCCGGCAAGATGCAGTACGACCAGCTGGTCGCCCAGATCGGCGGCACGCGCGAGCTGGACTTCGGGCTGGCCAAGCCGGCCACCCTGGCCCTCGGAGCCGAGTACCGTCGCGAGCACTACCAGATCTCGCAGGGCGACCGCGCCTCGTGGGTCTTCGGCGGCGTCGCCGGCAAGGCGGCGGGGGCCCAGGGCTTCCCCGGCTTCCAGCCCGGCAACGAGGTCGACAAGGACCGGAACTCGCAGTCGGTCTACGCCGAACTCGACCTGCCCGTCACCGACGCCCTCGGCTTCGCTGCGGCGGTCCGCTACGAGAACTATTCGGACTTCGGCTCGAAGACGACCGGCAAGATCTCCGGCCGCTACGACCTGAACGACGCCCTCGCGATCCGCGGCACCGTGGCCACCGGCTTCCGGGCTCCCGCCCTGCAGCAGCAGTACTTCACCGCCACGTCCACCAACTTCCTGTCGGTGAACGGCGTCAGCACCCCGGTTGAGGTGGGCACCTTCCCCGCCACCAGCGCGGTCGCCAAGTCCCTCGGCGGCAAGGCCCTGCAGCCGGAAGAGTCGGTGAACTACTCGCTGGGTCTAGTGTTCCGCACCGGCGCCTTCGAGGCGACCATCGACGCCTACCGGATCGAGATCGACAACCGGATCGTTCTCTCCGAGAACATCCAGTGCAACCCGACGGGCACGCCGACGGCCCAGGCCATCTGCGGCCTGATCAACCCGCCCGGCACCAACGCCCAGCTCGGCGCCGCCCGCTTCTTCATCAACGGCGTGGACACCGAGACCAACGGCCTCGACATCGTCGCCCGGTATCGTTGGGATCTCGGCGGCTTCGGCGACCTCGATGTCACCGGTGCGGCCAACTACAACGACACCGACGTCACGGCGGTGCCGAAGACCAGCGTCCTGGACTCCCTGCCGGTGCCCCCGCCCCTCTTCGACCGCGCCAACCGCCTGACCTTCGAGGAAGGCACGCCCTCCTCGAAGTACGTCCTGACGGTGGACTGGGCCCGGGGTGACTTCGGCCTGAACGGCAAGCTGACCCGCTACGGCGACGTCCTCTCGCCCAGCAACAACCCGGCCCTCGACTATCAGGTCGGCGAGCACGTCCTCCTCGACCTGGAGGGCCGCTGGAACAGCGAGAACGGCTTCGGCGTCGCCCTGGGTGTGAGCAACGCCCTGGACGAGTACCCGAACCGCACCCCGACCGTGGTCAACACCAATGGCCCGATCGGCTTCCCGAACTTCTCGCCCTTCGGCTTCAACGGGCGCTACCTCTACGCCCGCCTGAGCTACAACTGGTAAGGCCCTGGCCGGGCCCGGACACCCCGGGCCCGGCCTAGCTTTTCCACAGGCTGACAATTCCTGTGCATCCCATCCGTGCGGTCCGTGACCCGGGTGAGGCCGGTGAGCTATCCTGTAGGGATGGCGCTCGCTCCGGCTCTCGATCTCGTCTCTCCCGTCAACGACGTGGACATCCCGCACCCCCCCGCGAATGTGGAGGCGGAACAGGCCCTGCTGGGGGCCCTGCTGTACGACAACGCCGCCTTTGAGCGCCTGGGCGACAACCTGGAGCCGAGGCACTTCTACGAGCCCTTCCACCAGCGGCTCTACGCCACCATCCAGACCCAGATCCGCAAGGGTCAGCTGGCCGAGCCTATCCTCCTGGCCGAGCAGTTCAGCCGCGATCCCGCCTTCGAGGCCCTCGGCGGAGTCCGTTACCTGGCCGATTTGGTCGACCGCGCCCCGCCCGCCGCCAATGCCCCGGACTATGCCCGCGCCATCTACGACCTGGCCCTGCGCCGCGACCTGATCCGCATCGGCGGGGAGATCACCGTCCGGGCCCAGGCGCCGGAAGACGCCCAGTCGGCGATGGACCAGATCGAGTCGGCCGAGGCCAGCCTCTATTCCCTCGCCGAGACGGGCGGCGCGTCGCAGGGGTTCATCTCCTTCGTCGACGCCCTCGGCGGGGCCCTGGAGATGGCGGCCGAAGCCCACCGGCGCGACGGCGGGCTTGCGGGCCTCTCCTCCGGCCTGATCGACCTCGACCAGAAGATTGGCGGACTGCATCCTTCCGACCTTGTCATCCTCGCCGCCCGCCCCTCCATGGGGAAGACGTCCCTGGCCGCCAACATCGCCTTCCACATCGCCCGGCACTACGCCTGGGAGCCCCAGCCCGACGGGTCGAGGAAGACGGTCTCGGGAGGCGTGGTCGCCTTCTTCTCCCTAGAAATGTCCGCCGAGCAGCTGGCCATGCGCCTCCTGGCCGAAGTGTCCGGCGTCTCCGGCGACCGGCTTCGCAAGGGCGAGATCGACGCCTCGGAGTTCGCCCGTATCCGCGAGGCCGCCCTCGAAATCCAGGAAGCGCCCCTGCACATCGACGCCACAGGCGGCCTGTCCATCGCCAAGCTGGCCGCCCGGGCGCGACGCCTCAAGCGCCAGCATGGTCTGGACGTGATCTTCGTCGACTATCTCCAGCTGATCACCAGCGGGGAGAGCCGCAACGACAACCGCGTCCAGGAAGTCTCGATGATCACCCAGAGCCTGAAGGCCCTGGCCAAGGAGTTGAACGTCCCGGTGATCGCCCTTTCGCAGCTGTCGCGCCAGGTCGAGAACCGCGAGGACAAGAAGCCCCAGCTGGCGGACCTGCGGGAGTCCGGCTCCATCGAGCAGGACGCCGACATGGTCATGTTCATCTACCGCGAGAGCTACTACCTCTCGCGCCTCGAGCCCCGCGAGGGGACGCCCGAGCACCTGACCTGGCAGGAGAACATGGACAAGGTGGCGGGCATGGCCGAGATCATCATCGGCAAGCAGCGGCATGGTCCGATCGGTACGGTGAAGCTCTCGTACAACGAGGAGATCACCAAGTTCGGCAATCTTGCCCGGGATCCCGGTCGCTACGACATCCGCTAGCCGCGGGGACCGGGTTTGGCTATGTCCGCGCGATGCCCCACCGCGCCCGACTGACGGTTGATCTCGCCGCCCTGGACCGGAACTTCCGGACCCTGCGCGAAACCGCATCCGGCGCCGAGGTCGCCCCCGTGGTCAAGGCGGACGGATACGGGCTTGGCGCATCGCAGGTGTCCCGCCGGCTGTGGGAGTCTGGCGCCCGCTCCTTCTTCGTGGCCCGGCTGGACGAAGGCGAGGCCCTCAGGAAGGGGCTTGGGGAGGGAAGACCTGCCAGGATCTTTGTCCTCGACGGCCTTGTGCCCGGGACGGCCGACCGGGTCAGGCGCTCCGACCTCATCCCTGTGCTCGCCGACCCAGGCCAGGTGGCGGCGGCCCGGGAGGCCGGACCGGACCTGGCCGTCGGACTGCACGTGGACACCGGCATGAACCGCCAGGGCCTGTCCCACGCCGACCTAGTGGAGATCGCCCGTGCCGGTTCTGAAGGGTTGAAGCCCATCTTGCTGATGAGCCATCTGGGCTCCGCCGCCCTGCCCGGCGATCCCCGGAACGCCCTTCAGCTGGCCCGGTTCCATGAAGCTCGCAGTCTTCTTCCCCACCTGCCCGCCAGCCTCGCCGCCTCCGCCGGCACGTTCCTGGGCCCGGAGTGGCGGTTCGACATGGTGCGCCCGGGTGTCAGCCTGTTCGGGGGCGGCCCCCTTGAGCGCCCCGATCCCCGGATCGAAGCCGTTGCGACCCTGGACGCCCCCATCCTCTACGTTCGGACCGTCGAGGCCGGGGAGTGGCTGGGCTATGGGTCGGGCCTGCGGATGGACCGGACGACCCGTATCGCTGTCGTCGCCGCCGGGTACGCCGATGGACTGCTCCGGAGAAGCGGCGGCCGGGCGGAGACCTGGTTCGCGGGCGCCCGGCGGCCGGTCCGGATCGTCAACATGGATCTCATGGCTATCGAGATCGGCGAAACGCCCGCCAAGCCGGGCGACCGCGTCGAGCTGATGGGCCCCAACCTGCCGTTGGATGACCTCGCCGGCGCCATAGACACCGTGGCGCACGAGTGCCTCGTCCGGCTGAGCAGCCGGGCCCGCCGGCGCTATGTCCGTTCCTGACGCAACCGGGGCTAGACTGATCCTGGCGGGCGAATCAGGAGACCTCGATGGCCAGAGATGGCGCGACCTATGTCTGCCAGTCCTGCGGCGCCTCCCAGAGCCGCTGGAGCGGTCAGTGCCCCGCCTGCGGGACCTGGAACGCCATGGTCGAGGAGAGCGGGGTGCGCCCTCCTGGCGCCCTGGCCGCCAGCCGGCCGTCGCGGACCCGGGGCCTCGACTTCCAGGGCCTCTCCGGCGAGATCCGGGCCCTCCCGCGCATCCAGACGGGGATCGAAGAGTTTGACCGGGTGTGCGGCGGCGGCGTCGCCCGGGGCTCGGCCATCCTCGTCGGCGGCGACCCGGGCGTCGGCAAGTCCACCCTCCTGATGCAGGCTGTGGCCGCCGCGGCCAACCGGGGCGCGTCCTGCGCCTACATCTCCGGCGAGGAGTCGGTGGACCAGGTCCGAAGCCGCGCCCAGCGCATGGGCCTGGGCGCCGCCCCGGTCCAGCTGGCGGCGGAAACCAGCCTCCGGAATGTCCTCGACGGTCTGAAACGGTCGAAGTTCGACCTGGTGGTGATCGATTCCATCCAGACGCTCTGGAGCGACGCGCACGACGCTGCGCCAGGCTCCGTCACCCAGGTCCGGGCGGCTTCAGCCGAACTCGTGCGCCTCGCCAAGAAGGAGGGCGTGGCGGTGATCCTCGTGGGTCATGTGACCAAGGAAGGCGCCATTGCCGGACCCCGGGTGATCGAGCACCTCGTGGACGCCGTCCTGACCTTCGAAGGTGAGCGCGGCTACCCCTTCCGCGTCCTGCGGGGCGTGAAGAACCGCTTCGGCGCCACCGATGAGATCGGTGTCTTCGAGATGGGGGACGCCGGCCTCCGGGAAGTCGCCAATCCCTCCGCCCTCTTCCTCGACACCTCGGGGGAAAGGGCGGCCGGGGCCGCGGTCTTCGCGGGGATCGAGGGATCAAGACCCGTCCTGGTGGAGTTCCAGGCCCTGGTGGCGCCGTCCGCCTATGGTACGCCGCGCCGGGCCGTCGTGGGCTGGGATTCCGGTCGTCTGGCCATGGTGCTCGCGGTGCTGGAGGCCCGCTGCGGTCTCTCCCTGGGGGCGCGGGACGTCTATCTCAATGTCGCAGGGGGCCTGCGGATCAGCGAACCGGCCGCAGACCTGGCCGCCGCCGCCGCCCTGGCCTCCTCAGCCCTTGATGTCGCCCTCCCCCAGGACTGCGTCGTCTTCGGCGAGATCAGTCTTTCCGGCGAGATCCGGGCGGTCAGCCGGACCGAAGCCCGGGTGCGGGAAGCCGCAAAGCTGGGCTTCCGCCAGGCCCTTGGACCCCGGGACGCCGATACCGGCGCCCTGAAACTGGCGGGAGCCGCGCGCCTGGCCGACGCGGTGGCCCGGATCGGCGAGGGAGGCTGGACGAGCCTGGGATGATACCCTTCGACTTCATCCTCCTCGCCATCCTGCTGGTCTCGGCCGTGTTGGGATACCTCCAGGGCGCCCTGAAGGAACTGGTCTCCCTCGTTTCCCTTATTCTCGCCCTCGCCCTCGCCGTCATGGGTTTCAGGTACATGGAGCCCGTCGTCGATTCCTGGATCAACCCGGACTGGGCGGCGCCTCCCCTCACCTTCCTCCTGCTCTTCGCCGGCGCCTATCTAGGACTCCGGGTGGCCGGGGCCGGCCTGGCCGGAGGGCTCCGGCAGGCCCGGCTGCTGAACGCCCTGGACCGCGCCATGGGTTTTGCATTCGGCCTGATCCGGGCGACCCTTTTCCTAGGGGTCTGCAACCTGGCCTTCACCGCCGCCGCCCCTGCCGGCTACGCGCCGTCCTGGCTGGCGGGCTCCCTCTTCTATCCCCTGACGGCGCGCTCCGCAGACCTGATCCGGGCCATGGCCCCGAAGGGCCTGGATCTCGCCGGACAAGTCGCCCCCAAGGTGGGGGACGCCGTCAACAGCGCCCTTGGGGATGGTCACGAGGGTGACACGCAAGCCCCCGGGGGATATGACACCCCCAACCCTCCTGATCGCGACAAGGCAGCGGAGACGCCCTGGTGAAAACCCCCGCCGATCGATGGTCACCCCGGGATCCTGACGATGACGCCCCCCGGCTGGAATGCGGCGTCTTCGGGGTCTTCGACGTCGAGGACGCCTCGGCGGTGACCGCGCTGGGGCTGCACGCCCTGCAGCACCGGGGACAGGAAGCCTGCGGCATCGCCAGCTTCGATGGGCACGGTTTCCACACCGAGCGGCACATGGGCTATGTGGGCGACGCCTTCGCAGGCGGAGACCTGACGGCGCGCCTGCCGGGCTCCTTCGCCATCGGCCACACGCGCTATTCCACGGCCGGCGGCAGCGTCATCCGCAACGTCCAGCCGATGTTCGCCGACCTCGACACGGGCGGCATCGCCCTCGCCCACAACGGCAACCTGACCAACTTCCTGACCCTCCGGCAGCAGCTGGTGGCTGAGGGGCGGATCTTCCAGTCCACCTCGGACTCCGAAGTGATCCTGCACCTGATCGCCCGATCCCGTCGGCCGCGCCTCGTCGACCGCTTCATTGACGCCCTGCGCGAGATCGAAGGCGGCTACGCCCTTGTGGCCATCACCAACAAGAAGCTCATCGGCGTACGAGATCCGCTGGGCATTCGGCCTCTCGTCCTTGGGGACCTGGACGGCCATCCCGTCCTGGCGTCAGAGACCTGCGCCCTGGACATGATCGGCGCGCAGTTTGTCCGCGATATCGAGCATGGCGAGATGGTCGTGATCGACCATGACGGCATCCAGAGCCTCAGGCCCTTCCCCGCCGCCCGGGCCCGGCCCTGTATCTTCGAGTACGTCTATTTCGCCCGCCCTGACAGCGTCGTGAACGGCAAGTCGATCTACGATGTCCGCAAGCGCATGGGCCGGCGTCTGGCCCAGGAGTGCCCGGCCGACGTCGACGTGGTCGTCCCGGTCCCGGACTCAGGCGTCCCGGCCGCCCTTGGTTTCGCCCAGGAAGCCGGCCTGCCCTTCGAGATGGGCATCATCCGCAATCACTATGTCGGGCGGACCTTTATCCAGCCCACCCAGGGCGCCCGGGAGACCGGGGTGCGCATGAAGCTGTCCCCCAACCGCTCCGTCCTGGCTGGCAAGAAGGTGATGCTGATCGACGACTCCATCGTCCGCGGCACCAATTCCATCCGCGTAGTGCGCATGGTCCGGGAGGCTGGCGCCGCGGAGGTGCATCTGCGGTCCGCCTCACCGCCTATCCAGTGGCCGGACTTCTACGGCATCGACATGCCCGACCGGGACAAGCTGCTGGCGGCCCAGCACAGCGTCGAGGACATTGCGCGGATCCTCAACGTGGACTCCATGGGCTTCCTGTCCGTGGACGGCCTCTACTGGGCCATGGAGGCCGGGCCGCGAAATCCGGAAAGCCCGCAATTCACGGACCACTATTTCACCGGCGACTACCCCACGCGCCTCCTCGACCGTGAGATCGCCGAGGGCCGCAATACGGTGTCTGAGCGCCAGTTGTCCTTCCTGGTCGACGCGTGAACCCGGGCGGAGGCGCGCGCTGGCTCGCGCAGCTGAGGCCCGACGTCTACATCCTCATGATCCTCGGCATGGTGGTGCTGGCCACCCTTCTGCCGGCCCGGGGCGAGGTCCGCCCGGTCCTGGATGTCGCGGTCTCCGTCGGCATCGGCCTGGTCTTTTTCCTGCACGGCGCCCGCCTGTCGCGGGAGGCGGTCATCGCCGGCGCAACCCAGTGGCGGCTGCACGCCCTGGTGCTGGCCTCCACCTTCGTTCTGTTCCCGATCCTCACCCTCGGCGCCGCCGCCCTGCCCCCCTGGCTCCTGCCCGCAAGCCTGGCGCCGGGCCTGATCTTTCTCGGCTGCCTGCCCTCGACCATCCAGTCCTCCATCGGATTCACCGCCATCGCCCGCGGGAATGTGGCGGCCACGGTGGCGGCGGCGACGGCCTCGAACCTGATCGGCATCGTCCTCACGCCCGTCCTCGCGGGCCTGCTCCTTCATCGAACGGGGGGCGGCGTCTCCCTCGAGGGTGTGCAGGCCATCGTGCTCCAGCTGCTCGCGCCCTTCCTGGCGGGGCATCTCCTGCGCCCCTGGATCGCGGGCTTCGTCGCCGGGCAGGCCAAGGCCCTGTCCCGGCTGGACAGGGGCTCCATCCTGCTCGTGGTCTACGCCGCCTTCTCCGACGCCGTCACAGGCGGGCTCTGGAGCCGGGTCGGCGCCCTGGACCTGGTGAAGCTGACCCTCGTCTGCAGCGTCCTCCTCGCCCTCGTCCTCGGCCTGACCCTGGCCGCCGCCCGGGCGGCGCGGCTTTCGACCCCTGACGAGATCACCCTGGTCTTCTGCGGATCGAAGAAGAGCCTGGCCAGCGGCGTGCCCATGGCGGGCGTGCTCTTCCCGGGCGACGCCCTGGGGCTGGTCCTGCTGCCCATCATGGTCTTCCACCAGATCCAGCTGATGGTCGTCGCCGTGATCGCCCAAAGATACTCAGAGAGGCCTGAGATCCCCGCGGAGACCCGGGCGGGAGGGTGACGACCGGCCCGCAACGGGCTAAGGGGGCGCATGACCGCCGACACCCTCCTTGCCGACAAGATCGCCCTCGTCACCGGCGCCTCCCGCGGCATCGGGCGCGCCAGCGCCCTGGCCCTGGCCGACGCCGGCGCCCACATCGTCGCCACCGCCCGGACACAGGGCGCTCTTGAGTCCCTCGACGACGAGATCCAGGCCCGGACGGGTCGGCGCGCGACCCTCGTCCCTCTCGACCTGGCCGAGCCCGCAGGGCTGGACGCCCTCGGCCTCGCCCTCCACCAGCGCTTCGGCCGGTTGGACATACTGGTCCACGCCGGCGGGGTGCTGGGAGCCATCACTCCGGTCAGCCACGTGGAACCCGGGCTCTGGGACCGGGTCATGACGGTCAACGCCACGGCCTCATGGCGGCTGATCCGCTCCATGGAGCCGCTCCTGAAGGCCTCGGACGGCGGAAGAGCCTTGTTCGTGACGTCCAGCCGGGCGGCGGCGCCGCGCGCCTTCTGGGGTCCCTACAGCGCCTCCAAGGCCGCAATGGAGGCGATCGTCCGCGCCTGGGCCGATGAGCTCGAAAACTCCCGGGTTCGCGCGGCCATCATTGATCCGGGCGCCATGCGCACGAGGATGCGGGCCGAGGCCTATCCGGGAGAGGACCCCACCACCCTGCCTGAACCCGCCGAGATCGGCCCGATGATTGTGGAGCTCGTCCTCGGGGATCCGGGACTGCCCACGGCCGTCAGGTCTTTCCGGGCCTGGAAGGCCGACCGCGAGGGGCCGAGCCCTTCGGCCTGAGGTTACGAGGGGCGGGAGACTTCCCCGACAAACGGCCGACCGGGCCCGCGCGGCCCGGCCCTGGCTTCGCCACCGCCTTCGCCGGCGCCTTGCCCTGAGGCTTGTCAGACGCCTTCCGGGTGACCTTGCCCGACACAGCGGGGCGCTTGGATCCGGAGGCCTTCGCCGCACCGCTGCGTCCACGGCCAGGGGAAGAGGAGCCTTGCGGGGACGGTCCATCCACAAAGGGATTGCGGCTCGACCTTATGCTGACGCGGATCGGCACCCCCGGCAGGTCGAAGCTCTCGCGGAGGGCGTGGACAAGGTACCGGCGATAGTGGTCCGGCAGCTGGTCGGCGCGTGTCGCGAACAGGACAAAGGTCGGCGGCCGCGCCTTGGTCTGGGCCATATACTTCGGACGGACCCGACGGCCGTTCACAGCCGGCGGCGGGTGGCGCTGGATGGCCATGGCCAGCCAGTCGTTGAGGTCCCGGGTCTTGACCTTGGTCGACCAGTTCTCGTGCACCTTCAGGACGGCGGGCATGAGCCGGTCAAGGTTGCGCCCTGTCTCGGCGGACAGGGCCACAAGGGGCGCTCCACGAACCTGCGGCAGCTGCCTGTCCAGGGACTCCCGGATCTCGGCCAACCGGGACTGGGGTTCGTCGATCAGGTCCCACTTGGCGAGCACGAAGACGATGGCCCGTCCCTCCCGCTCCACCAGGTCAGCGATCTGGAGATCCTGGATCTCAAGGGGATGGGTGGCGTCCATCACCAGCAGGACGACCTCGGCGAAGGTGATGGCGCGGATCGTGTCAGCGGTGGAGAGTTTCTCGAGCCCCTCCTGGACCCTCGCCTTCCGGCGAAGTCCGGCGGTATCGACCAGCCGGATGGTGCGCCCGCCCCAGGACCAGTCGACGGGGATGGCGTCGCGGGTGATCCCTGCCTCCGGTCCGGTCAGCAGCCGATCCTCCCCAATCAGCCGGTTGACCAGGGTGGACTTGCCCGCATTCGGGCGACCGACGATGGCGATGCGAAGGGGCCGGTCGTCGGCCGGATCCGTAACTGCGTCCTCCGCCACGTCCTCTGCCTCGGCCTCCTCGCGCTCAGCGGCCACCGCGGCCTCGAAATCGGCCTCACTGGCGTCCTCGGGGTCGTCGACGAAGGCTGAAAGCGCGGCATAGAGGTCGGCAAGGCCCTCCCCGTGCTCGGCCGAGAGGGGAATGGGTTCCCCGAGGCCGAGCCGGAAGGCCTCATTGACACCCTCGTCTCCCTGCCGACCCTCCGCCTTGTTAGCCACGAGGATGACCGGCCGGTCGTGCCGGCGCAGGACATCGGCGAAGATTTCGTCGAGCTGGGTCACCCCTACCCGCGAGTCGATGACGAACAGGGCCACATCACATTCGCGGATGGCCGCCTCGGTCTGGGCGCGCATCCGGGCCTCGAGGCTTTCGTCGGTCACATCCTCGAAGCCAGCGGTGTCGATGAGCTCCAGGTCAAGATCGCCAATCCGGCCCGTCCCGAACCTGCGGTCACGGGTCACACCCGGTCGGTCATCGACGATGGCCAGCCGCTTTCCCGCCAGCCGGTTGAACAGGGTGGACTTGCCCACATTGGGCCGGCCGACAATAGCGAGGCGAAGGGTCAAGCCAGGCGCCTAACGAACCGCGATGAGCCGGGCCTCATCGGTCACGAAATAAACGGTCTCCCCCAGGGCGATGGGGCCTACGGTGACGGACTCTCCAAGCATGACGGAGCGCTCAACCTCTCCGGTCCGGGCGTTGACCGCCACCATCTCACCGGTGTTGGAGGCAAGAAGCAGCCTGCCTGCGGCCAGGATGGGCGAAGACCAGACCGGCTTGACGCCAGGCTTCTTGGGATCGGATCCGCCCCCAAAGCCCAGGAAACCGCCCCTCTTCTCGCGCCCCTCGCCAAGATCCCTCACCCAGTAGGCGAGGCCGGTCTCCCGCGCGAGGCAGTAAAGCTTCCCTGTCCGGTCGACGACATAGATCACGTCCCCGGCCACCCAGGGCGTGGTGATGCCGGTGATGGGCAGAGTCCAGCGTGTCTGTCCGGTGCGAAGGTCGGTGGAGGACAGGACGCCCGAGTGGCTGATCGCCACCACATCTCCCTGGTAGATCACGGGACGACCGGCGATGTCCCGTATCTCCGAGAGCGCATTGGTGCGGCTTGCCCGTGACAAGGCCTCGCTCCACAGGTCGTTACCGTTCGCGGCGCGAAGGGCGATCAACTCGCCAGAGCCGAAGGCGGCGACCACTGTGTCGCCCGAGACCGCCGGGCTGGAGGCGGCGAGGATCCGCGCGGACTCGCTCAGGGCCTGGTAGGCCCACCCTTCCTTGCCCGTGGCGAAGTCAAAGGTCAGCAGCGTGTTGTCGATGGTTACGGCAAAGATCCGTCCACCAGAGATGGTCGGAGCCGCGTGGATGGGCTGCTCAGTCTGCGTCCGCCAGAGAACGTTCCCGGTCTCGGCGTCCAGCTGGGTCACGAACCGATAGCCGGAGGTGACCACCAGCTTGCCCTCGGCGATGGCGAGACCGCCCCCGAAGGCCACTGTGTCCCTGCGGGCCCGTCCCCGGAGATCTGATTTCCAGACCTGAGCGCCGGTGCGCGCATCCAGCGCGCTGACCGAGGCGTGTCCATCCATCACATAGATCTTGCCGTTCACCGCCACCGGAGGTGCGAGGAGATGGGCGTTCCGTCCTCCTGCGGCGCCGAAGCCCCGCTTCCATGCCACGGACAGGGTCTTGCCGGCGTCCGCGTGCGGAGGAGACTGTTCCGGGTTGGCGCCGGGCAGGGCCCACTGATCGATGGTCGTGGGATCGGGCAGGTAGAACCCGGCGCCCTTCAATCCCTCCTCGGGCAAGACCTCCTGGTCGAAACCCACAAGGGGAATCCGGTTTTCGGCCTGGGCGGTCTCCTTCGGACCCTGGTCTCCGAAGTTGAAGACATTCCCAAGCTGGGCGCAGCCAGAGACGAGCAGCGCCCCGGCGAGAACCGCATATGCGGGGAAGTTCAGCCGGCTCATTGAGCAGGCGCCTGAAGGGGAAGCCCCTCGCCCGGCAGGACGCCGGACGGAAGCGGCCTGGGCGGCGGCAGGGCGGCGGCGGCCTTGACCAGATCGCGGGTGACCTTTGCCGACCCGCTGTCAATCAGGGCCATGGCGGCGGTGGCGCGGCTACGCGCGCCCTCAGCCGCGTCGGGTGAAAGCGAGACCACCACGAAGTCGGCCCTCGCGCCCGCCGTATCGCCGGCGAGGAGCTTGGAGAAGGCCGCAGCCTCCCGCGCCTGAATCTGGAAGGGCCGGCCAGCCTTCAGCAGAGGCTCAAGTCGCGTGTCGAGCTCGCTTCGCGGCGCCGTGTCCAGAAGCGCGTAGACCGACTTCAGCCGCGCCGCATCGGCGATCAACGGATCCGGAGCCGCCTTGGCCGCCTGGTCGAAGAAGGCCACCGCACCCGCGGTATCCTGTTCGGACAGACGCAGGGCGCCCAAGTGCTGCAGCGCAAGCGACTTGTAAGCGCCGCTTCCGGACTTGGCGACAGTCTCCCAGGCCGCCTTGGCGTCCGCGACCCGGCCGGCCTGTTGGGCCTCGACGCCCCCGGCGTAGACCTCCGAAGCCTTTGCAGCCTGCGAAGTGGTCCAGGCGCGGTAGCCCTGCCAGCCTCCGACGCCCACCAGGCTCAGGACGACCACTCCGATGAACCAAGGCAGCACCTTGAGTCCCAGTGCGCGATAGCGGTCGGAGCGGATCTGCTCCTCGACCTCCTCGAAAACGTCGACCACTCTGGGAACTCCGCATTGGGCGCCGCGACCCGGCGCGGCGGAAACTATAGCGCCGGCCGGTCCGCCGCAACGGGCGGACACTGCCTCAGGCGCATGGCGGAAGCATGGCGGAGGATTCAGCCGGCCGGAATGTCGACAAGCGGGGCGCCCGCCTTGCGGCGCGTAGAGAAGTAGGTCTCTCCGTGACCGGGAAAACGACGGGCCGAAACATCGTTGGCGTAGCGCTCGACGGCGCTGGCCACCAGTCCCCGAAGGTCGCCATAGCGCCGCACGAAACGCGGCGAGCTTTCGAAGAGCCCCAGCATGTCCTCGGTGACCAGAATCTGGCCGTCGCAGGCCGCCGAGGCGCCGATCCCGATGGTCGGTACAGGGCACTGGGCGGTCAGTTCCGTGGCTAGGGACTCAGCTACGCCCTCGATCACGAGGGCGAAAACCCCAGCCTCCACCGCGCCTTGCATCTCGGCGAGGATCTGGCTGCGCTCTTCAGCCTCACGTCCACGGGCCCTGAAGCCCCCCTCGACGAGGACGGCCTGGGGCCGCAGGCCGACATGGCCCATGACCGGCACGCCCCGCTCGACCAGATATCGGATGTTCGGGATCACGGCCGGAGCAGACTCGATCTTGACCGCCTGTGCGCCCGTCTCCTGCAGGACCCGGACGGCGTTGGCGAAGGCCACCTCGGGCGCGCCCTCGCAGGACCCGAAGGGCATGTCCACCACAACCATGGCTCGCCGGGATCCCCGCATCACCGCCTGACCATGCAGGATCATCATGTCGAGGGTGACGCCCACCGTGCTGGGCAGGCCATGGACCACCATGCCGACGGAATCGCCCACCAGCAGGATGTCGCAGAACGGGTCCATCAGCCCCGCCATTGGCGCGGTGTAGGCCGTGAGACAGACCAGCGGGTCCTGGCCCTTCCGCAAACGGATGTCCCTCACGCTGATCCGGCTCTCCGCCGTGGACGCATGCGCCGACATGACTTCAGACCTCCTCGAGGACCCTTGCGATCACCAGCGCCAGGACCGTGAGAGCGCCGCAGGTCGCTGCGGCGGCCAGCGGACCTGACCCTAGGGAAACATATAGAGCCTG
>JADBZH010000077.1 GCA_020402585.1 Phenylobacterium sp.
CATGGCGCATCGATGAAGACCAGGTCCATCCGGCCTTCCAGGTCCTTCAACGGATCTGGCCGCAGGGGCGTGCGGACCTGGAGGTTACGCACCCCCGCCCTCTCCCCGCGGCGCACCGTGTCGGCCAGCCGCCGGGCGTCGGAATCGTAGGCATAGACTTGCCCGGTCGAGCCCATGGCGGCGGCCAGGGCCAGGGTCTTGCCCCCGCCGCCGGCGCAGAGGTCCAGCACCTGGGCGCCCTTGACGTCGCCCGCACAGGCGGCGGCGATCTGGGACCCCGCGTCCTGGACCTCCATCCATCCCTTGACGAACTCGGGCAGGCTCTCGACCGACGGGGTCCGTTCCGCAGCGGCGGGAGGATCGATCCGGAGGCCCAGGGGCAGGTCGGGGATGGGATGGGCGCCCAGGGGACCCGCCGCCTTCAGGGCGCGGTCCGGGTCGCTCTTGAGGGTGTTGACGCGCAGGTCGACGGGGGCGCGGCGGGCCAGGGCCTCCGCCTCGCGTCGGGTGCGGTCGCCGAACACACGGGCGAAGGCCGGGGCCAGCCAGTCGGGCAGGTCAGCCGCCACAGCGTCAGGGGCTCCGGCAAGATCGCGGGGTTCTGAGAGACGGGCGGCTTCTGAGGCGCTCAGCGCCCCCGGTCCATGCGGCGTCTCCGAGAAGGCGGCCGCGATGCGGGCTGCAGGCCAGGGCCAGGTCTGGGACAGCACGCCGAGGACGGCGCCTCTGGGACTGTCATCTTCCATCCGCCAGGCCGCCGACCGCCGGCGCCGCAGGACGTCCAGGACGAGGCCCGCGACAAAGGCGCGATCCCCTGATCCCGCGTATCGGGCGGCGTCACTCCAGGCTTTGAGGGCCAGGCGCGCGGGACGGCGAGCGGTCTCGATCTCCGTCAGGACGCGGATAGCCGCCTCGATCCGCCCTGCGTCACGCAAGGAAGAGCGCCGCGACCACCATGCCCAGGCCCACGAGGGAGAGGGTCCAGATCAGGCTCCGGACCATGTAGGTCCCTGCGGCGTAGATGGGCGCATAGAGGGCCCGGCAGACCACATAGAGTGCGGCGCCCCAGAGGCTCAGCGGGCCGGCCTTTCCGGCGATGACCACGGCCAGGACCGCCGCCGCGAAGAGCGGGAAGGTCTCCATGAAGTTGCGGAACGCCCGGTCGAGCCTCGCCGCGACGCCGGTGATGGGCATCTCCTCGTCCCGGGCGCCTGCCGCCCACTTCATGTCCTGCTGGCGGCGGGCCGCCGCCGCGGACCACATCAGCTGCACCAGACCGATGGCGATGGCGGCGCCCAGCAGAAGGAGTTCAGGTTCAGCGACCATGTTCACATCGGGCTCGTATAGTTAGGGGCTTCGCGGGTCATCATAACATCATGGACGTGGCTTTCGCGAAGGCCGGCGCCCGTGATCCGCACGAACCGGGCCTTAGCGCGGAAACTCTCCAAGTCTGCACCGCCCACATAGCCCATGGCCGCCCGCAGGCCGCCCACCATCTGGTGCAGGACGGCGCCGATCGGTCCCTTGTAGGCCACCTGCCCCTCGATGCCCTCAGGCACCAGCTTCAGGGCCGAGACCTCCTTCTGGAAGTAGCGGTCGGCCGAGCCATTGGCCATGGCGCCCAGGGATCCCATCCCGCGATAGGCCTTGTAGGACCGACCCTGATAGAGGAAGACCTCGCCTGGCGCCTCGTCCGTACCGGCGAAGGCCGAGCCCATCATGGCGGCGTGAGCGCCCATGGCCAGGGCCTTGGCGAAGTCGCCGGAATACTTGATGCCGCCGTCGGCGATCACCGGGACGTCCGTATCGCGGGCGGCGCGGGCGGCGTCGGCGATCGCGGTCAGCTGGGGCACGCCCACGCCGGCCACGATGCGGGTGGTGCAGATCGAGCCGGGACCAATCCCCACCTTCACGGCGTCGGCGCCGGCGTCGATCAGGGCGCGGGTCCCGTCGTAGGTGGCCACGTTGCCGGCGACGATCTGGACCCGGTTGGCCTCGCGACGCAGCCTCGCCACGGCCTTCAGGACATCGGCGTTGTGGCCGTGGGCGGTGTCGATCACCACCACGTCGACCCCGGCCTCGACCAGGGCCATGGAGCGCTCGAAGCCGCCGTCGCCGACGGTCGAGGCTGCACCGACCAGCAGCCGGCCCTGGGCGTCCTTGGCCGCGGATGGATGGGCCTGGGCCTTCTCCATGTCCTTGACGGTGATCAGGCCCACCGCCCGGTTATCGTCGTCGACGACGATCAGGCGCTCGATCTTGTGGCGCCGCAGGAGGTTACGGGCCTCCTCCTGGGTGCAGCCCTCGCGCACCGTGATGAGGTTCTCCGAAGTCATCAGGGTCCGGGCCGGAACGTCATCGCCGTTCTCGAAGCGCATGTCGCGGTTGGTGAGCATGCCCACCAGCCGCCCGGTGCCGGGCTCGACGACGGGGAAGCCGGAGATGCGCCGCCGGGCCTTGATCTCGCGGATCTCGCGCAGGGTGGTTTCGGGATGGATGGTCATCGGGTTGATGACCATGCCGCTCTCGTAACGCTTGACCTCGCGGACCTGGTCGGCCTGCTCGTCGACGGTCAGGTTCCGGTGCAGGATGCCCATGCCCCCCGCCTGGGCCATGGCGATGGCCAGCCGGCTTTCCGTCACCGTATCCATGGCGGAGGAGACGATGGGGATGTTCAGGTTGATCTCGCGGGTGAACCGGGTGGTCGTGTCCACCTGTCCGGGCATCACTTCGGAGGCGCCGGGTTCGAGCAAAACGTCGTCGAAGGTAAGGCCTTCGCGAATCTCCATGAGACTCTCCATTTTGCGAGCCGCGTATAAGGGTTAGCGCCCCCCCGGCGCAAGGCCGGCGGCGGGTCGGCCACGGAATCCGGTCGCGACGAGATAGGTCTCCGAGGAGTCCGCCCGGCTGGCTGGCGGCTTGACGTTGCGGACCTGGGCGAAGCTGCGCTTGAGCCGTGTGATGACCTCGCTGATCTCACCGCCCTGGAAGGCCTTGGCCACGAAGGCGCCGCCGGGGGGCAGGACGGTCTCGGCAAAGTCGACCGCCGCATCGATCAGCCCGACGATCCGGAGGTGATCCGTCCTGCGATGTCCCACCGTATTGGGCGCCATGTCGGACATGACGAGGTCGGGGGCGCCGCCCAGGAGCGCCACAAGCGCGTCGCCGCAAGCCGGGTCAGTGAAGTCCATCTGCAGCAGGACAGCCGGCGGCAGGGGCTCCACCGGGAGAAGATCGACACCGACGATCTGGGTGACGCCACGCTCGATGGCGACCTGCGTCCACCCTCCGGGCGCGGCGCCGAGGTCGATGACCCTCTGGCCGGGCTTCAGGAGCCCGAAGCGGTCGGCGATGTCCGTCAGCTTGTAGGCGGCCCGGCTCCGATAGCCATGCGCGCGGGCCTTGGCGGACCAGGGATCATTGATCTGGCGTGACAGCCAGGCCTGGGAGGACGGCGTGCGCATCTTGGCGGTCTTCAGGCGCGCCGGCTTGCCGCGGCCCTCCTCTGTTCCGCCAGTGGGGGCGCGGACCATGCGCCTGCGGGGGGGATCAGCCATGCGCCGGCCTTCCCCCGCGACCCCTGGGCCGGCGCCTTTGCCGGGCCGCCATCATCGACAGGAGGATCCCTTCGCGAAGGCCGCGGTCCGCCACCCTGACGCGGTCGCAGGGCCAGAGTTCCTGGACCGCCTGCAGAATGGCGGCGCCGGCGAGGACGAGGTCTGCGCGATCCGGCCCGATGCAGGGCTGAGCCGCCCGCTCCTCCATGTTCATGCCAATGAGCCGGTCAACAGAGGCCTCACATTCAGCGCGGGTCATCCAGATCCCGTCCACCCGGCTCCGGTCATATCGGGGCAGATTCAGGTGAAGACCCGCCAGGCTGGTGATTGCCCCCGACGTCCCGATGATGTGCGCCCGACCGGCGTCGAAGACGGGGCGGAGGCTCTCCGCGCCGGTGAACCCTTCCAGCGGTCCGCGGAAGGCGTCCACCATCCGGCGGAACCAGACCTCAGGCGGATCGCGGCCCTCGGGGAACTGTTCCGCAAGAGTCACGACGCCGAGCGGGATGGATCGCCAGGCCCTGACGGGCGCGCTTCCGGGGCCCTGCCTGCCAGAGCGCCCGCGGCCGGAGAGATCCACCCAGGACAGCTCGGTCGACCCGCCCCCGACATCGACGACCAGGGCCGCGTCCGCTGTTCGGTCCAGGAGATTCAGGCACCCGGCCACAGAGAGGTGCGCCTCCTCCTTGGGCGAGATCACCTCCAGCTGCAGGCCGGTCTCCGCCGCCACCCGTTCGATGAACTCGGCCCCGTTCTGCGCCGACCGGCAGGCCTGGGTGGCGATGGCCTTGAACCGTGTGACGCCCCGTCGACGGACCTTCTCGGCGCTGACGCGAAGCGCGGCGAGCGCCCGGTCCATCGCCGCATCCGAGAGCCGGCCGGTCTGCGACAGGCCCTCCCCAAGGCGGACGATGCGGGAATAGGCGTCCACGACCCGGAACCCCCGACCCGCAGGCGCCGCGATCAGGAGCCGGCAATTGTTGGTGCCGAGGTCCAGAGCCCCGTAGAGCACCTTGCCCCCCGCTCCTGCGCCCTGTTCCCGGCCGTTTTGCGCGGCGCCGGGCGCGCCTGGCGCCTCTGACATGGACCCTGGTTCCAAACAGGCGCGACAATCTGTCCCGCCACTTCCTCTGCAGCCTATCCGAGAGGCTTCGCCCCCGGAAGGCGTCTTGCGGCCACACCGGATTGAATTAGGTATAGGAGGTGGCTCTCCAGAGCCGGAGTCTCAGTGATGAACATCCAGCGATCCCCCGGCGGCGGCCGTTCCGACCCTCCCGCGATCATCCGGGAAGCGAAGTTCGCGATTGGCGATGTGGTGAAACACCGGATCTTCCCTTTCCGGGGGGTGATCTTTGACGTGGATCCGACCTTCAACAATACCGAGGAGTGGTGGCTCTCCATCCCCGAGCACGTGCGCCCCCGGAAGGACCAGCCCTTCTACCATCTGCTGGCCGAGAACGAGGACAGCGCCTACGTGGCCTATGTGTCCGAGCAGAACCTGCTGGCCGACGAGACGGGCGAGCCGGTCGGTCACCCCCAGACGCCGGAGATCTTCGAGGCCTTTGAGCCCGGCCGCTATCGCCTGCGGCCCCGCATCAGCAACTAGGGCTGCGACTCAGTAGTCCCGCCTCCAGCGCACCGAGAGGGTGTTTCCGCCCTGGCCGTAAAGCTTGGAGATCAGGCTCAGGGAGCGGCTGACATTCCATTCGACCTGGGCGGACCCGCCGTCTCGGCCGCCTCCGCTGACGATCAACAGGACGTTGTCTGTCAGATATTTGCCTCCAGAGACTTCAATTCCCTCGCCATCGACGCCCCCGGCGAAGGTCAAGCGGTCCAGCCCCGCAAGGCCGCGGAGATTGCCGATCACATCGAGAGCGCCGCCGCCCGCCATGGACGCGACGGCCGACGCCAGCTGGGCCGTCTCCACCGGCGAGAGCTGGGAGGCCGACCTGCCGAAAAGGATCTGCGAGAAGATCTCATCCGTCGGCAGGGGCGGCGTTGACGTCAGGGTGATCTCCGGGCGCTCCGCCGTGCCTCGGATCCGCACGATGGCGGTCAGCGCCGGATCACTCCGAACGGCCGCAAGGTCCAGACGGATCCGGGCCGGATCCTCGGAAAGGTAGACCACGCCGGAGGGATCGATCTCGAAGCGCTTGTCGGCGAAGGCGTAGGACCCGCGCACCACCCGGGCCAGACCCGTGAGGCGGGGCCGGGCCGTCGTTCCCGTCACGCGGGCGTCGACGGACATCTCCAGGTCCAGCCCCTGGCCGCGGATGTAGATCTGCTCGGGAGCCTTCAGGGTGACGTCGAGGGCCACGGCGGGGCCCCCGCCTGCGCGTCCGTCTCTGCGGCCGACCTCCACAGGTCGGTTGATCTCCGTGACCGCCAGGGGAGTCACACCGGTCGGGGTCGGGGCCGTGGCGGTGACGTCCGCCCGGTTGATGGTCAGTCCGCCCTTGAGGGTGACCCGGCCGTCCGCCGCACGGGTCATGGAGGCCTGCCCCGAGGCGATGGCGGTGGCCAGCTCGTTGTCGATGACCCGGAAGTTCAGGAGGTCCAGGCGGAACGAACTGGCCGCGCCCTCCTGGAGGGAGATGAGCCCGGACCCGGACAGCGTGCCCCCCTGCCCGTCAGCCCCTGTCGCGCGGTCGATCCGGATGGCTGATTCCGACAAACGGGAGCGCACGACGACATTCTTGAGCACCAGCCCGGTCGAGGCGTCCGCAAAGGCGCCATTCTCGATCTCGGCTTCCCCGTCCGCCCTCGGCGCCGCCAGGGTGCCGCCCAGGGTTCCCCGGACCTGGACGAGCCCGCTGAGGGTCTGCTCACCGCCGACAAACAGGTCCCAGAGGGGCTTCACCTCGCCGTTCGCCTGGATCCGGCCTCGGAGGGGGCGCTCCCGGTCAGGAGATATGCTGAATGCGGCGAGGCGCGTGTTCACCGGCAGCGTCACCTCTCCGTCAGCGGACATCCCCTGCCGGTTCCCGATGTCCGCCGCCAGCCGGAGCTCTTCCTCGGCGAGGGCGGCGGTGAAGCGCCCGTTCAAGCCCAGGGCCACCTCGCTGTCCCGGGAGCGGACACCCTCCAGCCGCCCGGAACTGGCGCCGACAAGCCGGCCATCCCTCCCTTCGATCCGGAAGTCCGCGTCGAGACGGCCGGCAAGGTCCGGGTTCAGAAAACTCGCAGGGACGTCCTCGAGCCGGCCTGTGACCAGGGCGCTGGACCGTTCAAGGGCCAGGTCCAGGGAGGCCGCGCCCTCCTGGTCCAGGCCGATGCGAAGCCTGGCCCGGCGCCTGTCCCCATCAAGTTCGAGGCGCGCGGTCTCCAGGGTCCTGACCCGGCGCCCCGCCGCCTCCCCGCCCCCGTCGAAGCCGATCCGCCACCCCTCGCCCGAACGCTCGGCAAGACCAGTCCCATCGACATTCCAGTCCCCGCTCGTCGTCTGGCCGTTGGCGCGAAGACGGAGGGCAAGACGCTCAAGGGGCCCCTCGGCGGTGAGCCGGCCTTCGGACACCGAGACGGTCTCGCCGGGTGAAAGGGCGTTACGCGCTGAGAGGTCCGCGTTGAGCCAGAGACCGGAACCCGTCCGGTCCTCCAGCCGAAGGGCGCCGGTCACGGTTCCCTCCGCCAGGAAGGCGCCCCGCGACAGGTCAATGGCGAGGTCGGCCTGTGAGGCGCCCTTTCCGCCGAGGGTCGCCTCGCCCCGGACCTGGAGTCCACTGGCGTCCACCCGGATTTCGCTCAGCTGCACGCCGCCCCTCGGAAAGGCGAATGCGGCCCCCGCTGACGCAGGGCCGTGGGGACTTTGGGCCTTGAGGTCGGCCGCTCCACCTGCAGGGGACCAGTTCATATCCAGTTGCGCCTGGGTGAGCTTGAGCCCCGGAAGGTCGATGGCGTCGAAGCCCGCTTCCATGCGGACCTCAGGGGTTGCGAGACGACCGCCAACGCGGCCTGCGCCCGAGGCCTTGCCTGCAATCTCAACAGGACCGGCGGCGAAGGGACCGGATGCCGACCAATCGAAGCCGACGTCCAGAGCCCCCGAGGCGAGGGCGCCGCCACGGGCGTTCGCCCGGATAGCCCGGCCTTCCACGACGATGCGCTCGAACCGCAGGTCGCCCTCCTGGAGGGCGAAACGGGCGTCCAGCGTCGGGCGCGGCCCGAGCAGCCTGTCCGCCTCGAGGCGGCCTGTCTTCAGATTGTCTCCCCGAGCGGAAACGGAGACTTCCCAGGGCGATTGAGCCCCCCCCGAGCGCGCGCTCCAGCGACCTGACATTCCGCCGGAGGCGCCGGGCAGGCCCACGTCCAGCCGGGTGGCGACCGCTTCACCAGAGAAGGACAGCCCCCCCAGAAGACCGCGAGACCCCTCCCCGGTGACCCGGAACCCGGAGCCGACAGCCCTGAGGTCCTCAATGAGGAGGGCGCCGTCGGCCAGCCGCGAGGCCTTCAGGTCCAGGGTCGGGGCCCGGCCAAGGAGGTTGGCGGGCAGGCCTGTTCCTCGGCCGCCCTCGCCGCGCAATCCCACCTGGAGGTCGAGGCGTCCCTTCTGGGCCTCCAGAGTGACGGGACCGCCGAACTCTGCGAGTTGGTACCCTGCGGCCTGGATCGCCGCTACCCGGGCCTCTCCGCCGAACCGCCAGGCTTCCGCCCCACCCGCCATCCGGCCCCCGATACGGAGCGCTCCCGCCTCCCCGCCGCCAAGGAGCCGGGCCAGGGAGGGTGCGGTGAGCAGCACCTCCAGGCCGCCCTCGCCAGCCTGCAGCTTCTCGAGGTCGACCGGGCCGCGGACCGAGACCTTCGCCGTCTCGGCAAGGACGGTCAGGTCGATGACATATCCCCCCCTGTCGCCGGGCCTGCCCTTGGCTGTACCGGCAAGGCGCAGCTGCGGGCCGAGCCTTTCCGCGAGAGGTCGGGTCAGGGTCGACGCCGACAGGTCGACGAGGCCGGTCAGGGATCCGCCTTCCGGAGTCCATCCCCCGGTGACGGCCACAGGCCGGTCATCGCCCGAGCGCAGATCGGCCCGGACCTGGCCCCGCTCGACCTGGCCGTCCGCCGCCACAGACAGCCTGAAGGGCTTGTCCGCCGCCACACCGACCGAGCCCGCCAGGGCGCCGCCCATCGCCTCCAGGGCCTCGACCCTCACCCGGAGCGGGCGGTCCGGACCGACATCGAGGTCCAGGTTTGCAAAGTCGCCCTCCCGCAGCAGGCTGATTGCCGAAAGCCGGGCGGAAGCGCCGTCATCGTCCCTGAGCACCTGGACGACCCCGCCTGCCCTGAACTCTCCGCGCCTGACGCTGAAGGCCGGATCGGTCTCGATGACAGTGGACAGGTTGCGCAGCGTAATCGTCACTGGCAGGGCCTGATGGGGTTTGGGAGGCTCCAGCTTGGGCCCGCGGAGGACCCGGATCCTCTCGGCAGAGGCCCTCTCGACCCGGACCTCACGTCCGGACAGGCGAAGAGGTCGCCACTCCAGGCTCAGGGCCCGGGCCTCGATCCAGACCCCTTCCTTGTCCCGGATCGCAAGGCGGCGAACCGTGAACGCCCCCAGGGGATCACCGGCGAGCCCCTGGACCTCGAGACGCCCCACCGGGCTCACCGGCAGGCCGTCTGCGATGGACTCGACAAGGGCCAGACCCTTCGGCGTCCGCAGGAAGACCGGCGCAGCCAGCGCAATCCCGGCCAGGATGACAGCCACACCCCCCAACGCGAGAAGGGCGGCGCGGACGGCCCGACTGCGCAGTCTGGAACGCTTGGGAATGGGTTCGGCAGCCTCGGTCAAAAGCTCTGCCCGATGCTGATATAGACCTGGTAGCTGGGGTCGTCGGATCGCCGGTTCAGGGGGACGGCCAGGTCGAACCGGATGGGACCAAAGCCGAGATTGTAGCGAACGCCCAGCCCCACGCCGAGGTCGAGGGTGTCAAAGGCGGGCTCCTGCGAGACGCCGACTGAACCCGCATCCACGAAGGCGACCAGGCCCCATTGATCGGACAGACGATGCCGAACCTCCCCAGAGAGCTCCACCAGGGACAGACCCCCGACCGGCGTATTGTCCGAAAGGTGAGGTCCTATGCCCTGGAAGACATAGCCCCGGACCGATCCGCCGCCTCCGGCGTAGAACCGCCGGGAGGCCGGCACGCCGCCAAGGGTCCCGCCGAGGATGGACCCCGCCTTGGCCCGGCCCGCCAGGACCGTCCGCCGGTCGCCGTCCAGAGGCAGGTAGGCGGTCCCCTGGAGCGAGGCTTTGACATAGCTCAGGGTCACGGAACCGGTCAGGAGCGTGGGCTCGGCGCGGACGTCGACCCGCCAGCCTGACCTGGGGTCCAGAACGTCGTCCGTCTCATCAATGGCCAGGGCGCCCAGCAGGGAACCCACCACCTGCTCACGCTGCAGAAGTGCGGAGGCGGACGCCGATTTCTCTTCGGTCTGGGTGTAGTCGAGAGCCGCGCCAACCGTGATGTAGGCCACCTCTGACCGCTTGCGCTGAACATCGACGCGCACTTCGATCCCGGTCTCGTCATAAGCTGACGTCTCGCGCCGGAAGGCGGCGGTGTAGCCATTGAGCGACTGCCTCAGGCGTCCCCAATGCGGCAGGGTGACCTCGACACCCAGACGACTGTCCACGGTGGACACCCGGCCGAGGACCGCACTGGTGTCCGCCAACCCGAACCGATTGAAGTGCGTCCAGCGCATGTCGGCGCCCAGGCCTTCGCTGCTGGCGTAACTCGCGCCCGCCTCCAGCCGATGAGGCTTGCGGTCCGTGAGGGTCACCACCACCGGCCTCAACCCACCTTCAGGAACCTCTTCGAGCGGCGCGAGGGCGACCGTGACCTGGTCGTAGGCCCCGGTCTCCACCAGGCTCTTCTCGAGGCTTGCGATGGAGTCCGGATTGTAGGCCCCGCCCGACGTCCAGGGCGTAAGGCCCTCCAGCCAGTCCGGCCGTGTGCGTCCCTCCGTCTCGACCCTCAGGGAATCCAGACGAACCGGCAGGCCCGCACTGATCCTGAAAGTCGGTCGAAGGGTCTGGTCCGCGTGATCGACAATCACCTCCCGCGGGCCGATGAAGGCGTCGGCGTACCCCTCCTTCTGGACCGCTGAGAGGACCCGCGCCTCCGCCGAGACGACATCGATCGCCCGGGCGGGCTGGCCAGGAGCGATCTGAAGCCGCTCGGTCCCCAGCGCCTGGATCGCGGCATCCGGCGCAGGGTCGATCCACTCGATCCTGACATCGGAAATCCGGAACCGCGGGCCTGGCGTGACCTCGACAAAAGGTTCGGCAATGACCGCTTCCGAGACCCCGGGCTGGACGCGAAAGGCGTAGTAGCCCTCCGAGCGCAGGACGGCCGAAGCCTCTTCCGCCGCCACATTGGCCCTCTGCCGGGCGTCAAAGCGATTTCGCGACGGCCGTTCGGTCGCGCCAACCGCCGTCTCGATCCGGGTCCTGAGATCAGCCGGAAGATCGCCCCGGACCTGAGCGCGCAGTTGCGGCGCCGCCTGGGCGGGATGGGCCGCCAGCAGCGCGAGCCCGGTCAGCCCCGCCAGGAACAGTCGCGACCCCGTCACGCGTGATCTCCAGTCAGAGGAGTGAGATAGCCCGCCGCCGCCATCCCTGTCACCCGCGGAGGCGGGAACTGGTGCGCCCATTTCATGAGCAGGCGCCCTTAAAACCGGCGCCTGGGAGTCTGGTGGTCGCCAAGCCAGCCTGAGCGCTCTATTCAGGTCGCTGGTTTTCTAGGCTTGTCCCCTTCGTATCCGAACGGAGGGGAGCACCGGGTGAGATACGCTTTGGCTGAAACAGCGCCTATGGGTGACGCGAGCGCGGCTGCGGCGGCGCCTTATGACGAGATGATCGATCCCGCCGGGGACGTGCGTCCGCACTACGCCGCCCTGGCGAGGCGCGTGGCCTCCCTTTCGGACGAGGACCTCGCCGAGCGGCAGCGACTCCTGGAGCGCTTCTTCCTGCTCCAGGGCATCACCTTCACGGTCTATGGGGCTGAGAGCTCCACCGAACGGATCATCCCCACCGACCTCCTGCCTCGGATCATCCCGGCCGCGGAGTGGGCCACCATCGAGGCCGGGCTGGTGCAGCGGCTTCGGGCCCTGAACATGTTCCTGGCCGACATCTACAGCGATCAGAAGATCCTAATGGATGGGGTCGTTCCTCGGGAGCTGGTGCTGGGCGCGCCGTCCTACCGCCGGGAGATGCAAAACCTGTTTGTCCCACACCAGGCCTACGCCAACGTGTGCGGCAGCGACCTCATCCGGAAGCCGGATGGTGGATTCGCCGTCCTGGAGGACAATCTCCGGGTGCCCTCGGGAGTGTCCTATATGCTGGCCAACCGCGAGGCGGCCAAGCGGACCTTCCCCGGCTCCTTCCGGATGGCGGGCGTGCGGCGGATCGAGCAGTATCCCGACCTCCTTCTCTCCACCCTCAGAAGCATGGCGGCCGACTGGCGGCCCAACCCGCAGGTCGTGGTGCTGACCCCGGGCGTCTACAATTCGGCCTACTTCGAGCACGCCTATCTCGCCCGGCTGATGGGCGTTCCCCTCGTCGAGGGTCGCGACCTCGTGACCCATGACAACATGGTCTACATGCGCACCACGACGGGCCTTCGCCGGGTGGATGTGATCTACAGGCGGGTGGACGACGACTTCATCGACCCCCTCACCTTCCGGCGGGACTCCAGCCTGGGGGTGGCCGGCCTGTTCAACGCCTACAGGGGCGGGAACGTCGTGATCTGCAATGCGCCGGGCACCGGCGTTGCAGACGACAAGGCGGTCTACGCCTACGTTCCGGAGATCATCAGCTACTACCTCGGCGAGGACGCCATCCTCCCGAACATCGAGACCTTCCTCTGCCGCGAACCCTCGCAGCTCTCCCACGTCCTGGCCAACCTGGACAAGCTCGTGGTCAAGGCGGTGGGCGCTTCGGGGGGCTACGGGATGCTGGTGGGCCCCCACGCCAGCCGGGCTGAACGGGAGCGTTTCGCCGAGGCGCTGACGGCGGATCCCGACAACTACATCGCCCAGCCCACCATCCAGCTCTCCACCGCGCCCTGCCTCATCGACGGCGCCGTCGATCCCCGGCACGTGGACCTGAGACCCTTCATCCTCTCCGGCGACAAGATCCGGGTCACGCCGGGGGCCCTCACCCGGGTCGCCCTGAAGAAGGGCTCCCTGGTGGTCAATTCCAGCCAGGGCGGCGGCTCGAAGGACACCTGGGTCCTGGGCGAGGCCGAAGCCGCGGAGCCCCGGTCATGATGCTCGCCCGCGTCGCCGACAGTCTTTACTGGATCGGCCGGTATGTTGAACGGGCTGAGCACATGTGCCGCCTGGCGGACGTGCTCCTGAACGCCACTCTCGACAGAACGGAAAGCTCCGGCCAGGTCGCCCGGATGGTCATCTCCGCGGTCTCCGACGCAGAGCACCCCGAGGAAATCTCTCCCTGGGATGCGGCCCTGGCGATCACCATGGAGAGCGGGGACAGCGACTCCGTGACTGCGGCGCTGGCCAGGGCCCGGGAGAACGCCCGGCAGGTCCGGGACCAGATCACGACCGAGACCTGGGAACGGCTGAACCTGATCTATCTCAGGGTGACCGGCGCCGCTGCACACCGGGAGTTCTCGGACGCCCCCTCCCAGTTCCTGCACGACATCATCGCCGACCTTCACCTGTTCAAGGGGGCGGCCGACGCCACCATGAGCCATGGGGAGGGCTGGGGCTTCCTCCAGCTGGGGGTCTTCATCGAGCGGGCCCAGCTGACCGGCCGCCTCCTGCAGGCCGGCTTCGGCCGGAGCCTGGGCCGGCCCGTCACGGAACATGCGGCCATGACCGCCCTGCTGCGCATGAGCTGCGCCCTGGAACCCTACCTGCGCAAGCACACAGCCGACATCCAGCCGCGGCTGATCCGGCAGTTCCTGATGTTCGACGAGGACTTTCCGCGATCCCTTCGCTTCGCCACCGCGCGGATCGAGGATCACCTCTCGGGGGTGGGCCGGAATGTCGATCTCGGGGGCGCGGCAGGCCCGGAGCGCCTCGCCGGCCGCCTGAAGGCGCGGCTTCTCTACGCGGAAGCCGAGACCCTGACCGGAGAGGACTCGGATCTCCTCGTCGCCACTGTCCTTGAGGAGTGCGCGCGCCTGCACGCCGGAATCTACGACACCTTCGTCGCCTATTCCCTGGAAATGCGGCTGCCCGCCTAGGAAACGCCATGCTTCTCGAAGTCAGACATGTCACCCGGTACCATTACGCCGCCCCGGTCCGGGAGAGCGTCATGGAGGTCTGGATGCAGCCCCAGAAGACGCCTCGCCAGCGTCTGGCCAGCTTCGACCTTGAGCTCGACCCGGCGTCGCAGGTCTTTTCGTACGCCGACCCCTACGGCAATGCGGTCTATCATTTCGACGTGCCCCAGCCGCACGACCAGCTGACCATCACCGCCCGATCCGTCGTGGAGACCTCACCTCCTGAGCCCCTCCCCGAGGCCCTCGATATCGGCGAATGGGACAGGCTCCGCAGCGACCGCGTCCATGGAGAGAACTTTGACTTCCTCCGGCGCCAGGGGTTCTGCGTGGAGACCGACGCCCTGCGGGGCTTTATCTCAGAGCATGCCCTGGACCGGCTCAAGGACCGGGATCCCCTGACAGCGGTCCGCCGCCTTTCCGAGACCATCTACGACGCCTTCGACTACGAGCCCGGGGTCACCGACGCCGAGAGCCCGATTGACCTCGCCCTCTCGGCCAGGCGCGGCGTCTGTCAGGACTTCGCCCACATCATGATCACGATCTGCCGGGGCTGGGGCATTCCTGCGAGGTATGTCTCCGGCTATCTGTTCACCGACCGCGAGGGCGGCGACCGCTCTGACCCTGACGCCTCCCATGCCTGGCTGGAGGTGTTCCTGCCGTCCACCCGGTGGATTGGTTTTGACCCTACGAACAACACCCTGGCGGGTGAGCGGCATATCTCGGCGGCGATCGGGCGGGATTATGCGGACGTCCCGCCCTCCCGCGGCGTCTACAAGGGCGAGGCGGAAAGCCAGCTTGCGGTTGGGGTCAATGTCCGGCGTTCCCGCGCCGTGACCGGCGAGCCCGAGTTCATCCGGCTCGCCAGTCCGAGCTTCGCGCGAGGTGGGGGCCGCCGGCGCCCAGGGTCAGGCGCCTTCCTCCTGGAGCGGCAGCAGCAGCAGCAGCAATAGTAGGCTCTGCCTCAAAATAGTTGCACTCATCGTGCCGATATCTCACTCTCCCGTTCCAAGGGGAAAGGAGACACCGCGCCATGGGCCATCCGCAGCAGGAGATCGTGACCCGTGCGGCTGCGGCCGTCGCTGCCGCTCAGGCCATCTTGCCAGGCGGTTTCAAGATGCGGAAGGCGGCGCCGAGGATCAGGACGAGCACAACCTCAACCAGAATCGGCGGCGTCTGCTCCACAGTGAATCCGGCGAGGGCCAGGTTCAGCAGCCGGCCGGCCAGGGCCGCGACCACCAGGCAAAGCGGCGCGAGCAGCCAACGGCCATCACCTTTGACGGCGCCGAACACGGACAGCCCCCCGATCCCGGCGAACAGCCCCGCCACGTCAGCCCTGAGCGTCGCCTGTCCGAGGGGCCCGTTGACCACCAGACCCATCTGGGTGGCGGCGGCGACGGGATCCAGCCAGATCCGGGCCGCTGTGGCCAGGGCCAGAAGCCCGAGCACGCCCACCAAAACTCTCAATACCCGCATTGCTTCCCCCAAACCGGTTCCAGGACCTCACCCTATGCGGGACGGAGCCGACTCGCCAACGCTTCGCAGGACCCCCTGAATGACTCTCGAATACGACCTCTACTGGTCCTTCCGCTCGCCCTATTCCTACCTGATCACGCCCAGGCTTCTGGCCCTGGAAGCTGAGTACGACGTCCATTGCCGGGTCCGGCCCGTCTATCCCCTCGCCGTGCGGACCCCGGTCTTCTTCGAGGGCCGCGATCCCCTGTGGTTCTCCTACCTGATGATGGACACCCGCCGGGAGGCGGAGTTCCTGGGCATGCCCTATCGCTGGCCACGACCGGATCCCGTCTTCATGGACATGGCGACCGGGACCTATCCGGCCGAACAGCCCTACATCCATCGCCTGACCCGCCTGGGCGTTCTGGCGGCGGAGGCGGGTCGGGGATTGCCCTTCCTGCGTGAGGTGAGCGCCATCATCTGGGGCGGCGAGGTCGACAACTGGAATGAAGGCGACCACCTGGCGGACGCTGCGAGGCGGGCCGGCCTTGATCCCGGCGAACTCTTCAGCCGGGTTGAAAGCGAGGCGGATCGCCTCCATGCCATCATTGAAGACAACCAGGTCGCGCAGCGCGCCGCCGGCCACTACGGCGTTCCGATGATCGCCTTCAACAACGAGCCCTTCTTTGGCCAGGACCGGATGGACACCTTCCGCTGGCGTCTGGAACAGCAGGGCCTGACATCCCGAAAGCCCGCCTGAGGAAACGCCCCGATGAAGATCCTGAAAGTCCTCGCCCTCGTCGCCCTCCTGCTGGTCGGCCTCGGCGTCCTGGCCTGGAGCAACCGCTCGACCGTCCTGGGCCTGATCGCCCAGGCCCGGCTGCCGGACGTGGCCCCCAACCGGCCCGTGACCTGGCTGGAGGGACCCGCAGATCCCCCGCCGGTCCGTCGTCAGCCCAATGTCATCCTCATCCTGGTCGACGACATGGGCTTCAACGACCTGACCCTGAACGGCGGCGTCGCCGGCGGCGCCGTGCCGACCCCGAACATGGACTCGCTCGGAAAGGATGGGGTGATTTTCGAGAATGGGTATGCGGGTAACGCCACCTGCGCCCCGTCCCGCGCCTCACTCATGACGGGGCGGTATGCAACCCGCTTCGGCTTCGAATTCACGCCGGCGCCGGTGGCCTTCCAGCGGATGGTCGGCACCGAGGCCGAGGGCGGCTCCATCGTCAGTCCCCGGTTCTTCAAGGATCGGGTCAAGGATGTGCCCCCGATGGATTCGATGGCTGTGCCCGCCAGCGAGATCACCATCGCCAACGTGCTGAAGCAGCAGGGCTACCACACCCTGCACTTCGGCAAGTGGCATCTGGGCGCCAAACCGGGCTCCCGGCCCGAGGACCGGGGATTCGACGAGAGTCTCGGCTTCATGGCCGGCGGCTCGCTCTTCCTTCCCGTGAAGGACAAGAGCGTCGTAAACTCCAAGCAGGACTGGGACCCGATCGACCGCTTCCTGTGGCCGAACCTGCCCTACATGGTCCAGTACAACGGCTCGGAGATGTTCGCCCCCAAGGGCTATATGACCGACTACCTGACGGACGAGGCCATCCGGTCCATCAAGGCCAACCGGAACCGGCCGTTCTTCATGTTCTTCGCGCCGAATGCGATCCACACGCCCCTGCAGGCGACGCGGGAGGACTACGACGCCCTGCCGCAGATCAAGGACCACCGCATGAGGGTCTACGCCGCCATGGTCCGGAACCTGGACAGGAATGTCGGCAAGCTCCTTCAGACCCTGCGTGACGAGGGCCTGGAGCAGGACACCCTCATCATCTTCACCAGCGACAACGGAGGCGCCGGCTACATCGGGCTGGACGACATCAACAAGCCCTACCGGGGCTGGAAGTCGACCTTCTTCGAGGGCGGACTCCAAACACCCTTCCTGATGAAGTGGCCCAAGGGGATGCCCTCTGGCCAGCGCTACCCCTACCCTGTGGGGCACATCGACGTCTTCTCGACCATCGCCGGAGCGGCCGGAGCGGCCCTTCCCACAGACCGGGAGATCGACGGCGTGAACCTCCTGCCCTTCGTGAGGGGCGAAAAGACGGAACGCCCGCACCAGGTCATGTTCTGGCGCTCCGGGCAGTACAAGGCGGTCCGCGACGGCGACTGGAAGCTGCAGAGCAACGAAGCCCGGTCCAAGGTCTGGCTCCACAACCTTGCCGTCGACCCCACCGAGCAGACCGACCTCTCCGCAAAGGAACCCGAACGGGTGAAGGCCATGCTGGCCCTGCTAGCGGAGCAGGACGCCCGCAGTGTGAAGCCAATCTGGCCCTCCCTGCTGCAGGGGCCGGTCTTCATCGACCAGCCCTCCGGCCGTCCGCAGAAGGCTGGGGATGAGTACATCCTCTGGGATAACTGATCGTCCGGGAGGTCCGCGGCGCGACTTGCGGTTGACCGGCGAAGCGGGGGAAGCTGGGTCATGCCCGGCCTCCCCCTCATCATCGACTGCGATCCCGGCGTCGACGACGCCGTCGCCCTTCTGCTGGCCCTCGCCGCGCCGGAGGCCCTTGAGGTCCTCGCCATCACCACGGTGGCGGGCAATGTCGGGGGCGACCTGACCGCCCGGAACGCCTGCCTGATCCGGGACCTGGCTGGCCGCCCTGACATCCCTGTCCATGCGGGGCTGGACCGTCCCCTCCTGCGGGCGACCGTGGCGGCGGACCACTTCCACGGGGCGACAGGCCTTGGCGATCTTCCCGTAAGCACTCCTGCGCGGGGACCTGAGCCTGAACCTGCGGTGGATCATCTTGTCCGGGTCCTGAGGGACCGACCCGCCGGCGAGGTCACCCTGGCGGTCCTGGGACCCATGACCAACCTCGCCGAGGCGATCCGGCGGGCGCCGGACATCGCGCCGCGCGTTCGCCAGGTCGTCGCCATGGGCGGCGCCCGCCGCGAGGGCGGCAACATCACGGCCTCGGCTGAGTTCAACATCCACGCCGACCCGGACGCCGCGGACATCGTAGCCCGATCCGGAGTCTCTCTGGTGCTTCTCGGCCTCGACCTGACCCACCAGGTTCTGGCGACCGAGGCCCGCCGGGCGCGCCTTGCAGGGCTGCAAAGCCCGCAGGCGGCGGCGGCCCGACAGCTGCTGGACTTCAGCGCCCGCACCGAGGCGGAGATCGGGATGGGGGGCCCGCCCCCCATGCATGATCCCTGCGTCATCCTCTGGCTGCTGGCGCCGGGGCTCTTCCGGCTGCGGGCCTGCCACCTGGCCATCGAGACCCGCTCCCCCCTGACCCTGGGCCATACCGCAGTGGAGTTCCGGACAGGGGAACGGTATCCGCAGAACGCCCTCTGGGGGATCGGGGCGGACGCCGACGGCGCCTTCGACCTCGTCGTGGATCTGCTGGGGCGTTACGGATGACCCGTCCCCTCGTGCGGGTCATCGGCTCGGTCAATCTCGACATCGTCGCCAGCGCGCCCTCCCTCCCACGCCCGGGAGAAACCGTCATAGGCGCCAGCCTCACGCGCCATCCCGGAGGCAAGGGCGCCAACCAGGCGCTGGCCCTCGCCCGACTGGGCGCCGAAGTCCGGCTGTGGGCCTGGACCGGAATCGACGCCTTCGCGGATGAAGCCCTTGCGCTTCTCAGGGCCGAAGGCGTGGACCTCTCGGAGGTCATCGGACTGCCCGACAGCCATACGGGCGTCGCCCTCATCGGCGTCGATGCGGCCGGGGAGAACCAGATCCTCGTCGCTTCGGGCGCGAACGCCCGAATGCGTCCGGAGGATCTTCCCCCGGACATCACCGAGGCCCTCCTGTGCCAGCTGGAGTGTCCGGTGGAGGTTGTGGCCGCAGCCATCCGCCGGGCCCGGGGGTTCGTCGCCCTCAACCTCGCCCCCTACGCACCCATGCCCCTCGACTGCCTGCAGCGCGCCGACCTCCTGGTCCTCAACGCGATCGAGGCGGAGGCGCTCGGAGACCAGGTCGCGCAGGCGGGCGGCGCCGTGGCCATCACCCTGGGCGCCGAGGGGGCTCGCCTGCTCCGGGGAGGCCGCGAGACGGCGCGCGTCCGTCCTCCGGAGGTCCGCGTGGTGGACTCCACGGGGGCCGGGGATGTCTTCACAAGCGCCCTGATGCTGTCCCTGCTGGAGGGGGGGGACGATACGGGCGCCCTGCGGTTCGCCTGCACCGCCGCGGCCCTCTCCGCCACCCGACCTGGCGCGCAGACGGCGTGCCCGACCCGGCGGGAGGTCGAGGATCTGCTGGCCGGAGACATGACATGAGCGGGATCGTGCCTGAACTGAGGCTCTCCGACTTCACCGGTCCGGACCCCGCGGCTCGGGAGCGGTTCCAGGCCGACCTGTTCGCCGCCCTCCGCCGTTGGGGGTTCGTCATCCTGGCCGACCACAATGTCCCGACCGCCCTGCTCGAGACGGCTTACGGCCTGAGCGCTTCCCTCTTCCAGCTTCCGGAGCCGACCAAGCTCGCCGGAGCCGGGAACCTGAGGGGGTACGCGCCGTTCGGGAAGGAGCACGCCCGGAACAGCCAGACACCGGACCTCAAGGAATTCTGGCAGATCGGTCGTGAGCCGACGCCGGAGGCCCTGGCCGTCGAGCCCCTTCCGGCCAATGTGTGGCCTGAGGCCCTGCCGGGGTTCCGCGAGACCTTCTCGGCGCTTTACGAGGGCCTCGACCGGACGGGACGCCTCCTTCTGTCCGCCCTCGCCGCCCCGCTGGACCTCCCGGCGGACTGGTTCGAGACCCGGGTCCGTTACGGCCCCTCCCTGCTGCGTCTGCTTCACTATCCCCCTGTGCCCGCAGACGCGCCCGCGGGCGCCGTGCGTTCGGCCGCGCATGAGGACATCAACCTCCTCACCATCCTGGTCGCCGCCCGGGGCGCCGGCCTTCAGCTCCTGGACCGCGACGGAAGCTGGGTCGCCGTCGAGACAGACCCCGGGAAACTCATCGTCGACTCAGGCGACATGCTGGCCCGCCTGACCAACGGGGTGATCCCGGCCACCACCCACAGGGTGGTGAACCCCGACGGCCCGAACGTCAGCCGCTACTCCATGCCCTTCTTTCTTCACCCGCACTCGGACCTGTCCCTGGCCGCCCTGCCCTCATGCCGGCAGGGTCGCACGCCTGAACCCGAGATCACCGCCGGTGACTTCCTCGCCCAGCGACTGCGGGAAATCGGGCTCGCGTGACGCAGGCTGAACGCACAAGGCCTTTGCGCACCAGCGCCCGCCTCGACTAGTGTGTCGACGTGCGCGGCGCGGCCCCTCCCCGGGCCCCGCGACAGGATGAGTTCATGAGCCCGGCCCCCGTCTTCAGTGAACCTGACGCCTCGCAGGCGGGCGAGTTCCGGCTTGCCGGCGACTGGTGCGGCGCGCAGGTGCAGGAGATCGGAGACGCTCTGATCCGGTCCGTGCGGGTGGCGCCGGCCTCGACCCTTGATCTCACCGAGGTCCGCCGCATGGACATCGCCGGCGCCTGGGCTGTCCTCAGGGCCCTGGGCGCCGAGCGGGATATCGGGCGGATCAAGGCCCGTCCGGAACACCTGCGCCTGCTCGACATGGTCGCAAGCGCCGACGCCTCCCGGCCCAAACGCCGATCCGGGCCCGGCCCGATCCGCGCCTTCCTGGAACGTATCGGCAGGGGCGTGATGAGCGTCGTGGAGGAAACCTACGGGACCCTCGCCTTCGCCGGACGGCTCATGGTCGTCACCGGCAAGACCCTGACGGATCCTCGGCGCATCCGCTGGGCGTCCTGCGTGTCGATGGCGGAGCGCGCCGGCCTGGACGCCCTGCCGATCGTGATCGTGACCACCTTCTTCATCGGCGCCGTCGTGGGTCTCCTGGGCGTGAACACGCTGAGGCAGTTCGGCGCGGAAGTGTTCGCCGTCGAGCTGATCGGCATCGCTGTCACCCGGGAGTTTGGAATCGTCATCACGGCGGTTCTTCTCGCGGGGCGGTCCGCTTCGGCCTTCGCCGCCGAGATCGGCTCCATGAAGATGACCCAGGAGGTCGACGCCATGCGGGTCATGGGGGTCGACCCCTTCGAGGCCCTCGTCTTCCCGCGGGTTGCGGCCCTGCTTCTGATCATCCCGCTTCTTGCCTTCGTCGCGACCGTCGCGGGACTGATGGGCGGCGCCCTCGTCACCTGGTCCATGCTGGGGCTCGGCCCCAACTTCTTCATGACCCGTCTGGTCGAGAACGTCGGCGCCACGCACTTCTGGATCGCCCTTTCCAAGGCCCCGGTCATGGCGATCGCGATCGCCGGCATCGGCTGCCGGCAGGGCATGCTCGTCAAGGGCGATGTCCTCTCCCTCGGCCAGCGGGTGACCGCCGCCGTCGTCCAGGCGATCTTCGCCATCATCTTCATCGATGCCGTCTTCGCCCTGATCTACATGGAGCTGGATCTTTGACCGGGCCAGCCGCCATGGAAACGTCCGACGAAGCTCCGGCGATCGAGATCCAGGGGCTGAAGTCCCAGTTCGGGTCCCGGGTGATCCACGAGAACCTCGATCTGACCGTGCAGAGGGGCGAGATCCTGGGCGTGGTGGGCGGCTCCGGGTCCGGCAAGTCGGTCATGCTGAACTCGCTCATCGGACTGAAGCGGCCAGAGGGCGGTTCCATCCGGGTCTTCGGGTACGACATCCACGCCGACCCGAACCGGCGATGGGGGTCAATAGAGCGCCGCTGGGGCGTTCTCTTCCAGCAAGGCGCCCTGTTCTCGAACCTGACCGTCGCGGAGAATGTCGAGGCGCCGCTGATGGAGCACACCCGGCTCTCGCGCAAGACGATGCGCGAACTGGCTGAGATCCGCATCGCCCTGGTCGGCCTGCCGCCAGAGGCCTGCGACCTGAAGCCTTCCGAGCTGTCCGGCGGCATGCGCAAGCGCGCGGGCCTCGCCCGGGCCCTCGCCCTCGACCCCGAGCTCCTCTTCCTTGACGAGCCCACCGCCGGACTGGACCCCATCGGCGCAGCGGCGTTCGACGACCTGATCCTGGAGCTGTCCCGGAGCCTGGGACTCACCGTCTTCATGATCACGCACGACCTGGATACCCTGTACGCCATCACGACGCGCGTCGCCGTGCTCGCCGACAAGCATGTGGTCGCCGCCGCACCGGTCAGGGACCTCGAATCTTCAACCCACCCCTGGATCCGGGAATACTTCCTGGGGCCCCGGGGCCGCGCCGCCGCCCTGAAATCCCGGAGCCAGGCCTGATGGAAAAAGACGCCAACTACGCCCTTGTGGGGCTGATCTCGCTTCTCCTGCTGGTCGGGCTGTTGAGCTTCGGCATCTGGCTGTCCCAGTTCAACCTGAACCGGGATTTCCAGAACTATGACATCGTCTTCCAGGGTCCGGTGAACGGGCTCAGCCGGGGCGGCGAAGTCCGCTTCAACGGGATCAAGGTGGGCGAGATCACCCAGATAGAGCTTTACCCACAGAACACCGAGAAGGTGGTCGCCCATGTCCGCATGAGCACGGACGTGCCCGTGCGCGCCGATTCCGTCGCCTCCATCGAGCCCCTCGGCATCACAGGGGTCAACTTCATCCAGGTCAGCGCCGGCACCCGGGCGAACCCCCTGATCCGCGAGCAGGTCGCCTTCGGCCAGACGCCCGTGATTCCCTCCCGGCCCTCAGCCCTCGATGGCATCTTCTCTGGAGGCGAATCTGTCCTGACCGAGACGGTGAAGGCGCTGCAGGGGATCAATTCCATCCTCACGCCAGAGAACATCGCAGCGCTCCAGGGCGCGCTGCGAAATACCGAGGCCTTCTCAGCCGAGCTCGTCCGCCACAAGAGCGTCATCGCCGACACGCAGACCGCCCTGCAAAGCCTGGACAACGCCGCCAAGGAGATCGCAGCCCTGTCCGCCTCCAGCAGGGGGCTGGTGGAGGGTGAAGGCGCCCAGTCCCTGAAGAGCCTTGGCGAGGCCGCCACAGAGACCCGGGCGGCGGTCCAGGATGTCCGGGCCCTGCTCGCCCGGGTCGAAGGGCCTGCAGGCGAGTACACCGCCAGCGGCCTCGCGCAGTTCACGGCCGCAGTCGGCGCCCTGCAGGGTGCGGCGGACTCCCTCACCCGTCTCTCCCGAGAACTGGAAGCCAATCCCCGCGGTCTCCTCACCAAGAGTCCCGGCAAGGAAAAGGAGGTCCGCCCGTGACCCTGACCCGGAACCTTTCACGACTCGCCGGCGCCCTTGCAGCCCTCGCCCTGGGCGGCTGCATCACCCTCCTGCCGGACACCCAGCCGGCCCAGCTCTACCGGTTCACCCCGGATCCCGGACCCCTGGCCGCCGCCTCCGACGCCGGCACAGCCCGGACGCCCCTGATCCGCGCCGGGGGCAGCTTTCACCCCGCCGCCGCAGGCGATCGGATCCTGACCGCAGAGGGGGCGGAGGCCGCCTACCTCGCCAACGCCCGCTGGACCCAGTCCGCATCGGTGTTGTTCGACCAGGCGCTTGTCGCCGCCTTCGCCGCCAGCTCCGAGAGCGCCCGCCTGATCACGCCCGGTGAACTCGGACGTCCGGCCTTTGGGCTCAGGGTCGACGTCTCCCGCTTCGAGGCGGACTACGACAAAGGTTCCCGGGCAGCGCCGGAGGTCCGCATCGACCTGCATGTCGTGGTCACGCGTCTGCGGGACCAGAAGGTGGTCCGGGAACAGTCCTTCTCGGTCAGACGACGGGCCTCGGAGAACCGTGGCGGGGCGATCGCTGAGGCCTTCAGGGAGGCGGCGGCGGAAGCCCTGGGCGCCATCGTCAGGACCGCCGACGAGGGCGTGGCGGCGGGACCCGCCGCCTGAGACGCTAAACCCGGTGAATGCGCCTTGCCGCCGTCACCGTATTGGCAAGGAGACAGGCGACGGTCATGGGGCCGACTCCATTGGGGACGGGCGTGATGGCCCCAGCGACCTTCCGGGCGGTGCGGAAGTCGACATCGCCGACCAGCTTGGTCCTGCCCTCCGCCGCCTTGGCCGGGTCATCGAAGGGCACGCGGTTGATGCCGACATCGATCACGGTGGCGCCCGGCTTGATCCAGTCCCCCGGGATCATCCGGGGGCGTCCCACCGCCGCCACCAGGATGTCCGCCTCGCGACAGACAGAAGCCAGGTCGCGGGTCCGGGAGTGGGCGATGGTGACCGTGCAGTCCGCCTGAAGCAGCAGCTGGGCCACAGGCCGGCCCACCAAGATGGACCGCCCCAGCACGACGGCGCGAAGACCCGAGAGATCTTCGCCCAAGGTCTGCCGGAGCAGGATCATGCACCCGACGGGCGTGCACGGCGCCAGAGCCGGAAGGCCCTGTGAAAGCCGGCCCGCATTGATCACGTGAAGGCCGTCGACGTCCTTGTCCGGATCGATCGCCGCAATGACCGTCTTCTCATCCAGGCCCGCGGGCAAGGGCATCTGGACCAGTATGCCGTGAATGGCGGGATCGGCGTTCAGCTGGCGTACAAGGTCGATCAGCGCAGCCTGCGACGTCTCGGCGGGCAGCTTGTGGGTGACGGAGTGCATCCCGGCGGCCTGGGACTGCTCTCCCTTTGACCGGACATAGACTTGGGAGGCCGGATCCTCGCCAACCAGCACCACGGCCAGCCCCGGCGTCAGACCATGCCTTGCCTTCAGTTCCGCCACCTCTGCGGCCACCCTGGCCCGGAGGTTGTCAGCTTCGGCGCGTCCGTCGATCAGCCTGGCCTCGCTCATGCTTCCCTCCGTGCGCCCAGGCGCCCTCGCCTACTATGCCCGGAAGGGTCGCGCAAACCCCGCAGCCACTGGACAACGGCCCAGGCGTGCGACTCCCGGTGCAGGGTGCGGATCGCCTCCATCGGGGTTCGCCAGACCAGCCTGTGATCAGGTTCGGTCAGGCGCTCAGGCGCCTCAGCCAGGATATCCACAACGAAATAGCGCCCCCGCACATTGAAGGCCCGGCCGTCGTTGATCACCACGCGGTCGGAGGAGCCGCCCAGCTCACCCACCGGCGCGACCTGGAGACCCGTCTCTTCCTCGAACTCTCGCACCAGGGCGGTCTCAGGATCTTCCCCGGGCTCGATCCCCCCGCCGGGTAGGGCCAGCCAGACCTGCGAGGACGGATCCCCAATCTCCACAAGGGCGATCCGCCGTCCCCGGCGGGCGATCCCGAAGACCGAGGGGCGGTCAGGCCAGTTGCCACCCTCCTCCGGCAACCCGAACTGTGGGTCCCCCATCAGTCCTTGCCGTAGAAGGAGGTCCAGATGTCGACCCGACCTGAAAGGGCGTCCTGGACCGTGACTTCAGGCCACCCGACCTTGGACCCCTCGGACGCCTTCCAGGCCAGTCCCACGAAGTCCCTGAGGGCGCCCGCGCCATGACCCAGTCGCTCGCCGGCGAAGGCGGCGCCCCGGGGATCGCCGGCGACGAGACCGCCCGACTTCTCCAGTCGGTAGAGCGCCGGGACCTCTTTCCAGGCGACGGCCAGATAGGCCGCAATGCGGGCCTCCAGCCCGCCCGTCTCAGGCGCAGGAGACGGCATGGCGCGGCGCACATCCGCCAGCCTCACGCCCGCCGCCACGAGTTCGCCCTCGAACCGGGAATGGATCCGATCGCGGGTGAACCCCTCGGGGTTCGGGCCCTCGGCCCAGCCATTGTAGTGGTGGGTCACGTGCAGGGGTTGCGAGCCATCCGCGACATAGTGCGAGAGCCGGCCAAGGGTCTGGAGAAGAAGGGCCTCCCGCCGCCGAAGGTCGGCCCGGAACCAGGCCCTGCGATCGGGCTTGCGCTCAGTCTTCACCGCATGATCGAGGACCCGCCACATGGCGAAGTCCTTGGTGAGCTGCTGCTGGGTCTCCAGGATCGAGTAGTAGAGCCAGCCCGCCTTCCAGGCGTTGGTCCCCGCTGCGCGCAGGAGGGTCTCGTAGGCCTCCCGATCAGGGGGCATGGCGTCGAGCCGGGGCCCGCCCATCGCCGTTCCATCGTCCAGGACGTCCAGGAAGTGGCCTGCGTCGAGAGCCACGCCGTGCGCACGGCCAGATCCCTTCGACCTGTCGAGTTCGCGGGAAAGCTCGCCCACATCGGCGATGGCGGCGGGGCTGCGGAGGAAGGCCGGAAGATCCGGCGGCAGGGACTCCATGGCCGCCACCCCCACCATCCGATGGCCCGACGCGCCCCAGGCCTGCGCAGGGTCCGGCCCGGCAAATGTCAGGGCCAGCAGGGCGAGGACGGTGGCGACGCGACGGGTCATGGAGAGACTCCAAGGGCGGGCAGGCCGAGAAACGCCTCACACCGGGAGATCCAGCCGGAGACTGAGGGCCGGGACTGCAGGGACAGACCGGCTTCGGGCGCGAAGCGGGTGTAGGGGACCAGGGCCATGTCCGCCAGGCTGAACGCCTCGCCCACCAGCCAGTCGCGCCCCTTCAGAGCGGTGTCCAGGTGATCCAGCGCCCCTTCGGCCCGACGCACCAGGTCGGGATCGAGGGTGTCCGGTGTCTTCCCGAGGTAGCGCACCTGGAACCGGGCCACCGCCACATAGGGTTCATGGCTGTACTGTTCCCAGAACATCCACTCCAGCACCCGGGATTCCAGATAGGGCTCGGCGGGGATCAGGTCTGAGCCCCGGCCAAGATGAAGGAGGATGGCGTTGGACTGGGCGAGAGGCCGACCGTCGTCGAGGAGCACCAGGGGCACCTGCCCCGCAGGGTTCATGGCCAGGAAGGCGGGGGTCCGGGTCTCGCCCTTCAGCACGCCGGTCTCGACCCAGTCGTAGGCAAGACCCAGGTGATCGGCGGTCCATTTCACCTTCAGGCAGTTGCCTGAGATCGAGTCGCCGAAGATCTTCATGATCGTGCTCCTGTCAGCCGTTGGTTGCCCCGGCGAGGGTCCCTCGTTAAAAGTCCCCCGACGACAGATCAACGACGAAGGAGGAGACGTCATGCGACGCCGCCTCGCCGCCCTGGCCGCCATCACCGCCTGCCTGATCGCCGCACCGGCCGCTGCAAGCCCGCAGGCCGCCCCAGACCCGATCGGCGATCTCCTGCTGGGCGCCCTCACCGGGGCTGTCCCGGGCTCGCCACAGTTCCGGCTCAAGGCGTCGCTCTATCATGTCGGCGCCCGCGGCGTCGGCGTCCTGGACTCCCTCGGCTGCCGCGTCGTGGCCATGCGGACAGCGGCGATCGACACCCGCGTGATCCCCCGGCGGACCGTGCTCTTCATCGAGGAAACCGTAGGCCTCAAGATGCCCGATGGCCGCGTCCACGACGGCTATTGGTACGCCTCGGACACCGGCGGCGCCATCAAGGGTAACCGGATCGATCTGTTCACAGGATCAGGTTCGGCCTCCATGAAGCCGATCATGGGGCTGAACATGTCCCATCTGACCGTCAGCAAGGTGGGTCAGTTCCAGGGCTGCCCGCCGGCTTGATCAGCTTTCGACGAAGGCCCGCTCGAGCACATAGTCCCCGGGTTGCGAGAGGGAGCCCTCCACGAAGCCGCGCGCCTCGAGGAGCGGCTTCAGATCGGCGAGGACGGAGGGGCCTCCGCAGAGCATCAGCCTGTCCACCGCCGGATCGAGGTCCGGAAGGCCCAGGTCGCGGCACATCTGGCCCGATGCGATGAGGTCGGTGATCCGGCCCCGGGTCGGAAACGGCTCGCGGGTGACGGTGGGATAGTACTTCAGCTTGGGCGCCACGATCTCCCCGAGGATCTCGTCATTGGGAAGCTCGCGTTCAAAGAGGTCCCGGTAGTTGAGATCCGCGACCTGCCGCACCGTATGGGTCACCACGACGGTCTCGAAGTGGTCGTAGACATCCGGGTCCCGGGCCAGGGAGAGCCAGGGCGCAAGGCCGGTTCCCGTCCCCAGCATGTAGAGGCGCCGGCCTGGCTTCAGGCCATCGACGACAAGGGTCCCCGTCGGCTTGCGTCCCACGAGAACGGTCTGCCCCACCTCGATGTTGCAGAGCCGGGAGGTCAGCGGGCCATTCGGCGCCTTGATCGAATAGAACTCCAGTTCCTCGTGCCAGGAGGGACTGGCGATGGAATAGGCCCGCACCAGGGGCTTTCCGTCGACCACAAGCCCGACCATGACGAACTGTCCGCTCTGGAAGCGGAAGGACGGATCCCGGGTGGTCCGGAAGGAGAAGAGCCTGTCCGTCCAGTGCTGGACCCAGGTCACGGTCTCCTCGGCGAAGGCGCTGGACTTCTTGGCGGGCGCGGCGGCGGTCTCGGTCACTTGCACAATCCGGACTGGAAAGGGGGTCAGATATCGCCGCCGAGGTCGTTCACCGCCCCGGGCGTGCGCGCGACGTGTATCCCGCATTCGGTCTTCTCGGAACCCGCCCAGCGTCCGGCCCGGACATCCTGGCCTTCCTCCACCGGCTGGGTGCAGGGCCAGCATCCCACGGAGGGATAGCCGTGCTCGACCAGGGGATGAGCCGGCAGGTCGTGGCGGTCCATGTAGGCGTCCAGGGCGGACTTGTCCCAGTTGGCCAGGGGATTGAACTTGATGCGCCCGTCGGCGCGCTCCACCACGGGCAGGGCCAGACGGTCACCGCCGTGGAAGCGCTTGCGACCGGTGATCCAGGCCTCGAAACCCTCCAGGCCCCGGTCCAATGGCAGGACCTTGCGGACTTCACAGCAGCCGTCGGTGCTCGTTCTCCAGAGATCCCCCTTAGGATCGGCGGTCGCCAGATCGGCGAAGGCCGGCCGGAGGTCGCGGACTCCGGTCAGGCCAAGACGCGCCGTCAGGTTGCGCCTGTAGTCCAGGGTCTGGGCGAAGAGCATGCCGGTGTCGAGGAACAGGACGGGCAGGTCCGGGCGGACCTGCGCGACCATGTGCAGGAGGACGGCGGACTCGGCGCCGAAGGACGACACCAAGGCGAGGCCTTCGGGAAAGAGCTCTGTCGCCCGGGCGAGGATGGCCTCGGGCTCGGCATGCCTCAGCTCGGCGTTGAGCCGGCTCTCCAGGTCAGGAAGTTCTGCGGGATCGTAGGCCATTTCACTCCCCCTGACGTTCGACGAAGGCCGGTGCGCGGGCATCGGCGGCCCTCTGGTAGACATGGCTGTGCCGACCCGCAGCCTCCGCCCAGCTCGATGCCGTGGCGCCATCCGCCGGGACGAAGGCGTCGAAGCCGCAACGGACCATGAAGCCCGCCTGGTCCCTGAGAACATCGCCGACGGCGCGGATTTCGCCCTTGAACCCCAGGCGGGTGCGCAGCAGCCGCGCCGCGGTGAAGGGACGGCCATCCCTGAACTTGGGAAAGGCGAGCGCCACGAGAGCGACCCCGGCGAGGCGCCCTTCAAGATCCTCGATCTCGTCCTCCGGCTCGAGCCGCACCCCGAGGCGGCCGTGCGACCGCGCCGCCAGGGCCTCGCCCCCGCCCTTGAGGCGAGAGAAGCTGACGAGGATGTCGCCGCCCGGGTCCGCCGCCTCGTCCTCGATCGCGACGAAGGTGTCCTCCACCTCCTCGAAGACCCCGCCCGTCGACCTAATGAGCTTCGGCATAGACGGCCTCCTTGAAGGGGGCGTCGCCGGTGCGGCGCAGGGTGTCCAGGAAGCGTTCGCCTTCCCTGCGTTCCCGCAGGTAGGCGTCCACGATCGCCTCGACCGCATCGGTCACCCGGTCGATCGGCAGCGCCGGTCCGAGCATCTTGCCGACGGCGGCGTCCTCCGCCCCGGACCCGCCCAGGGTGAGCTGGTAGAATTCCTCGCCCTTCTTATCGACGCCAAGGATGCCGATGTGGCCCACATGGTGGTGGCCGCAGGCGTTGATGCAGCCTGAGATCTTGATCTTGAACTCACCGATGGCCTCGGCCCGTTCCGGCGTCTCGAAGCGCCGGGCGATATCCTGAGCCACGCAGATGGCGCGGGCGTTGGCGAGGGCGCAATAGTCGAGCCCCGGGCAGGCGATGATGTCGCTGATCAGGTTGATGTTGGGCGTCGCAAGGCCAGCGGCGTCGAGGGCCTTCCAGACCTCGTGGACGTGTTCGAGCCGGACATGGGGCAGGACAAGGTTCTGCTCATGTGTGGAGCGGATGTCTCCCTGGCCGAACCGTTCCGCCAGGTCAGCCACCAGGTCCATCTGGTCTGCGGAAATGTCGCCGGGCGTCTCGCCGATCCCCTTCAGGGAGATGTCGACAATGCCGTAGCCGGGCCGGATGTGGGCCTTCAGGTTGTTCCGGACGAAGCGGGCGAAGGCCGGTTCGGCGGCGCGCCGGGCCTCGAAATCGCCGGAGGCGGGATCAGCGACGAAGTCCGGGTTGGTGAAGGCGGCGCCGATCCGGTCGATCTCGGCGCGCGGGAGATCGCCCTCAGGCCCGATCTTCTCCCATTCGGCCTCGACCTCGCGGGCGAAGGCCTCGGCCCCCAGAGCCGCCACGAGGATCTTGATCCTCGCCTTGTAGATGTTGTCCCGCCGTCCATGGCGGTTGTAGACCCTGAGGATGGCCTCCAGGTAGGAGAACAGGCGGTCTGAAGGCAGGTAGGCCCGGATGGTGGGCCCCACATACGGGGTGCGGCCCATGCCGCCGCCGACGATCACCTCGAACCCGGTTTCTCCATCCCGCCCGCGCCTCAGCAGCAGGCCAATGTCATGGACCTTGGCCGCCGTCCGGTCGTGCGGCGAGGCGGTGACGGCGATCTTGAACTTCCGCGGGAGGAAGGAGAATTCCGGATGCAGGCTGGACCACTGGCGGATGGCCTCGCACCAGACCCGGGGATCCTCCAGCTCGTCGGCGGCCGCGCCGGCGTAGGGGTCGGCGGTGACGTTGCGGATGCAGTTGCCGCTGGTCTGGATGGCGTGAAGATCCACTGCGGCCAGGGCGTCCAGAATGTCGGGGGCGTCGTCCAGCTTCACCCAGTTGAACTGGATGTTGGTGCGCGTCGTGAAGTGCCCATACCCCCGGTCGAACCGCCGGGCGATATCCGCCAGGGCCCGCATCTGGACGGGGTTGAGCGATCCGTAAGGGACGGCCACCCGGAGCATGTAGGCGTGAAGCTGCAGGTACAGGCCGTTCATGAGCCGCAGGGGCTTGAACTGGTCCTCGGTCAGCTCGCCGGCAAGACGTCGGCGCACCTGGTCCCGGAACTCAGCGGTGCGGTCGGCCAGAACCGCGCGGTCGATGGCGTCGTAGCGATACATTCGCCCTCCTACTTGCGCCGGATCAGGTTGACGCGGCCCGAGGACCGCGCGGCGCCGTGCGCCTGCCGGAGCGCCTCGACAGCGCCGCCGCCTTCGGCCTGCTTGCCGTGCAATTCGTGATTGGTCGGCCCCAGGGCCCGGATGCGTTCGCGATAGCTGACCGGCGCCCAGAAGCCGGCGCTGTCAACGAGGTCGATCAGGTAGGGGTCGATGACCACCGTCCTCTGGGTGCGGGCTGATGCTTCCGCCTCGCCTGCCCCGGCCTCGTCAGAAAAGACCTGGGCCTCGGACAAGCGTTCGACCCAGGTCCCATCCTTCCAGAACACGACCTCGCCGTCGCTGAGACGGTTTGCGGTGAGCGCCTTCATGCCCGCTCCTCCCGAAGCCCGGGGGTGGGCGCCAGGCTGGCCAGGGCTGCGGACATGGCTTCCCCAACCACCAGCAGGGCGGGCCCGGTGTCCGACGCCGCCGCCTCGGCAAGGTCTCCCAGGCGGGTGGGGATGCGCCTTTCGTCAGGCCGGCTCGCCCGGAAGACCACCAGGGCCGGGGTCGAGGGCGAGCGCCCCGCCGCGATCAGCCGGGCGGTGATCCGCCCGGCGGTGCTGACGCCCATGTAGATCACCACCGTGTGGTTGGCGCGGGCCAGAGCCGGCCAGTCGAGGTCGGGCTCGGCCTCCCCGGCCGCATGGCCGGTGACAAAGGTGACCGCCTGGGCGGACTCCCTGTGGGTCAGCGGCGCCCCGGCGCTGGCGGAGGCGGCCAGGGCGGCGGTGACGCCCGGCACGACCTCGCAGTCGATCCCGGCCGCGCGGCATGCTTCCAGCTCCTCACCCCCGCGACCGAAGATGAAGGGGTCCCCGCCCTTGAGCCGGACCACGATGAGGCCTTCCCGGGCCAGGCCCACGAGGAGGCGGTTGATCTCGTCCTGCGCATAGGTGTGGCGCGACTTGCGCTTGGCCACGGAGATCCGTCGGGCGGCGGCGGGCGCCAGGTCGAGAATGGCCGCCGGCACGAGGCCGTCATGGACCACCACGTCCGCCTCGCCCAGGACGCGGACCGCGCGGACGGTCATCAGGTCAGGATCGCCCGGGCCGGCGCCCGTGAGCCAGACCTTGCCCGGCGTCAGTGAGGACCGG
>JADBZH010000078.1 GCA_020402585.1 Phenylobacterium sp.
ATCAGCACCCGGTTCTTCAGCTGGGTGAAGCCGAGATCGAGGGGCGAGAACATCAGCGGATAGCGGCTGGCGGACATGGGTTTCCTCTCCGGACGGTCACCGGGCTCTTCGGCTCGGCGGTTCGATCTACCATCCGGGAGGGACCGCCCTCCTGTCAAACATGACCCGGCGTCACGAGGCCTGCGGATCACTTCGTCGGGGCGTGTCCGGACACGTCCACGTATACGCCGTCGACCAGACGGGGCGTCGCGCGCCCGGCGCCCATCTCCAGGGCGATGTCGAGGTCGGCTTCGAATCCGCGGTGGATCAGTTCCTGTCCCGAACGGCAGTCCCGGATCAGGCCGGCAAGCCCCGGTTCCGCATCACGATAGGCGGCGCAGGCCAGGAGGGCCTCGGCGTCTCGTGGGCCTTCAAGGGCCTGGATGACGGCGCCGGCGCCCAGCCAGTCCTCCACCGCCGGGCGCAGTCCCCCGTCCGGCCATAGCTCGCCGGCCGGGATCACGGCGATCACCCCCTCGCCCGCCGCCGCCGCTGCGGCCTGGGCCACCTGGGAGGCGTTGCGGAGGCAGGCGCAGAAGGTGGCCGCCGGTCCCGTCGCCAGGGAGAGCCGCGATCCGTTCGGCGAGGGCAGGAGAAGCCGGGAACCTGGTGACAGGGTTTTCAGGCTCGCGGGCGAGAGGCTGGGCCAGCCGGCCAGGGTCCGGTCCCTGGAGGCGGCGATCGCCCCGCGCCGGGCGGCTTCGGCCGCCGCCGCCTCTGGCTCGCCATGGGGGAAGGGAATGACGCTGGCGCCCTGGTCCAGGGCCACTGACGTCGAGGTCGAGAAGGACAGGACATCGACGATGACGAACACCGCCGCCTGGCCGGCCCAGGCCCGGATCCCGGCCAATCCCCATTCGCAGACCACCTGAGGCATGCGTCAGGCTAACGGGTCGCTCCAGGGCCGGCAACCCGCCCCGCCGTTCAGGCGTACTCGAACCAGGCGTGGGAGACGACGGTGCGCTCGCCGACCCGGGCCTCGAAGATGACCCGGCCCGGGCCGTCCTTCCAGGCCAGGACCTTCAGGTCGTCGCCGGGCAGGACCGGCGAGGAGAAGCGGACCTTGATCTTGCGGAACCGGGCCGGGTCGCCGTCGCAGAGGGCGCTGAGCAACAGGTGGGCGCAGTGTCCGAAGGTGCACAGGCCGTGCAGGATCGGTTTGTCGAAGCCGCCGAACCTGGCCGCCTCAGGGTCGATGTGCAGGGGGTTGTAGTCGCCGGACAGGCGATAGATGTCGGCCTGGTTCTCGGGGATGTGCGCCCCGGTCTCGACGTCCGGCGCGCGGTCGGGGACGGTGACGGGGGCGGAGAAGGTCGTCCCGGCGCCCTCGAAGGGCTCGATGTCGCCCAGCCGCTCGACACCCCGGCGGAAGGAGCCCGAGACCATCTTCACGCAGACCTCGCCCTCGGCGTTGCGCACCTCGCTCTCGTACTCGACGAAGCCGGCGCCCTTGCCGCGCGGGTGTGCTCCGATGAGGCGCGAGACCACGCTGACCTCGCCCCCGAGGGGCAGGGGGCGGACCACCTCCAGGTAGCGCTCGGCGTCGATGGTCAGGGGCCCGGGCGAGGGCGGGATGGCGGCGCGGTCCACCACCGCCCCGGCCCCGCCCCAGCGGATGGGGAAGGTCGGGAAGACGGCGAAGTCCTTGTGGCCCTCGAAGATGAACCTCAGGTCCCGGCTGTTGATCCCGACGGCGTAGAGCAGGATGTCCCGGCGGTCATAGGCGATGCGGACCGGCTCGCCCCAGGCGGCGGGGCCGCCGCCCGGCAGGGCGGCCCTGGCGTTGTAGACGGCCATGCGAGGCTCCTTACATGTGCGGGAAGGCCAGGGGGTCCTGGCGCTCGAAGGCCTCGGCGGCCGCCAGCACCAGGTCGTCGCGGGAATGGGCGGCGGCGATCTGCAGGCCGAAGGGGGTGCCGATGCTGGAGATCCCGCAGGGAACCGACACCGCCGGATGGCGCGTCAGGTTGAAGATGGCGGTATTGGTCCAGTAGGGGTTGGGCCGTCCGTCCGGCCCGTCGGGGACGTTTCGTCCCACCTGCGGGGGCAGGGTCGACATGGTGGGCGACAGGACGAGGTCGTACTCGGCGAAGACCTGGTTCCAGGCGTGGGCCATCTCGCGGCGGCGGACCTGGGAGTCGATGATGGTCTTGACGTCGAGGCCGGCGCCGATCTTGGCCTGCTCGTAGAGGGCCGGGTCGAATTCGTTGTGACGGGTCTCGGGGAAGAGCTGCAGCAGGCGCTGCAGGGCGGCGAACCAGTGGGCGACGAAGACCCGGCCGGTCTCGCCGTTCTCTGTGGGCGGGGTGATGGGTACCACCTCGCAGCCCAGGGCGCGGAAGCGGTCAGCGGCCTTCAGGATCGCCGCCTCGACTTCGGGATCGAGGTGGAAGTCGCCGAACTTCAGGACCAGGCCGACCTTCAGCCCCTTCAGGCTGCGGTCCAGGCCGGCGACGAAGTCGACGTCCGTGGGCGGCAGGGCCAGGGGGTCGCGGACGTCGCTTCCCTTCAGCACGTTGAGCATCAGGGCTGCATCGCGGGTCGTGCGGGTCATGGGGCCGGTATTGGCCAGGTCCCCGTGCATGGAGGCGGGCCAGGCAGGGATGCGGCCGTAGGTGGCCTTCAGCCCCACCAGCCCCGTGCAGGCCGCCGGGATCCGCACCGAGCCGCCGCCATCCGTGCCGATGGACAGGGGCCCGATCCCCGCGGCCACCGCCGCCCCGGCGCCGCCGGAGGAGCCCCCCGGCGTCCGCTCGGTGTTCCAGGGGTTGCGGGTGATCCCGTTGAGCGGCGAGTCCGTCACCCCCTTGAACCCGTATTCCGGGCTCGAGTTGGAGGCGAAGATCACGGTCCCGGCTTCCCGCAGGCGGGAGACGGTGGTGGCGTCCTCCGTCTGCGGGGTCTTGTCGGTCAGCTGGCTGGCCATGGTGAGGGGCCAGCCCTTCACCTTGATCAGCTCCTTGATCGAGACCGGGACCCCGTCGAGGGGCGACAGGGGCTCGCCCTTGGCCCAGCGGGCCTCGGACGCCCTGGCCTGGGCCCGGGCGCCGTCGGCGTCGATCCGGGGCAGGGCGTTGAGCACCGGATTGAGCCGGGCCGCCTTGTCCAGGACCGCTTCCAGGACCTCGACGGGCGAGGCCTTGCGGGCGGCGTAGAGGCCCGAAAGCTCGGCGGCGGAGGCGCGGGTCAGGTCCTGGGTCATGGCGGGGGCTCCTGGGTTCCGGTGTGCTCTGGTCAGGTCAGGCGAAGCGCGCGAGGCGGCCGCGGATGATCTCCTCGGCCTCGGCGACGATGCCCTCGATCAGCTCCTTGCAGGTGGGGACGTCGTGGATCAGGCCCACCACCATGCCGCAGGACCAGGCGCCGGCGTCCATCTCGCCATCCTGCATGATGCGCGGATAGACCCCGCCCACCTCATGGATGATGTCCTCGAACTTCAGGTTGGGGCCCAGGGCCTTCTCCTTCTCCAGCAGGCGCTGGACGGCGGCGTTGTTCAGCACGCGCTCGGTGTTGCGCAGGGGGCGCATGACCAGGCGGGTGTCCAGCTCGGAGGCGTCCACGATGGCCTGCTTGACGTTGTCGTGGACCGGGGCCTCCTTCGTGGCGATGAAGCGGGTGCCCATGTTGATGCCCTCGGCGCCGAGGGCCAGGGCCGCCGCCAGCTGCTTGCCGTTGGCCACGCCGCCGGAGGCGACGAAGGGGATCTTCAGCTCCTCGGCCGCCCGGGGCAGGAGGATGAAGTTGGGCACGTCATCCTCGCCGGGATGGCCGCCGCACTCGAAGCCGTCGACGCTGATGGCGTCGCAGCCCACGGCCTCGGCCTTCAGGGAGTGGCGGACCGAGGTGCACTTGTGGATCACCTTCACCCCCGCCGCCTTGAGGTCGGCCATGTACTTCTGGGGGTTGTTGCCCGCCGTCTCGACGATCTTCACGCCGTTGTCGATGATCGCCTTGATGTAGCCCGGATAGTCCGGCGGGTTGATCGAGGGCAGGAAGGTCAGGTTCACGCCGAAGGGCTTGTCGGTCATTTCCCGGCAGCGGCGGATTTCCTTGCCCAGGTCGTCCGGCGTGCGCTGGGTCAGGCCGGTGATGATCCCCAGGCCCCCGGCGTTGGAGACGGCGGCGGCCATCTCGGCGAGGCCCACGAAATGCATGCCCCCCTGGACGATGGGGTGCTCGATGCCGAACAGTTCAGTAATGCGGGTCTTCACGGGAGGGTCTCCGGGGTTTTGAACGATACGTATGGAAACTGTGCGGCGCCGGGACCGACAGGGCAAGGGTGCAGGCGTCAGCCTCAGGTTGGGAGCGCAACGGCCTCCTCGCCGTGGGCATGGGCCTTGAGGGTTTCGGTCCAGATCTCGTGGAACAGGGGGCTGTCCTTCAGGAGGGTGCGAAGGTCGCCTCGCGCCGCGATCCGCCCGCCCTCGACCACCAGGATCTGGTCGGCCCGGCGATAGGCCTCCAGCCGGTGGGAGACGGCCAGGCAGGTGGGGCGGTCGCCCTCCTGCTCGAACAGGCGGGTCCAGAAGGCGTGCTCGGTGCGAACGTCCAGGGCGCTGGAGGCGTCGTCGAAGACCAGCAGGTCCGGCCGCCGGGCGAACATCCGCGCCGCCGCCGAGCGCTGGACCTGGCCGCCGGAGAGGGTCACGCCCCGGGTGCCGACCCGGGTATCCAGCCCCTCGGCCAGACGGGCGACATCCTCTTCCATGACCGCCAGGTGGACGGCGCGGTCGAAGTCCGCGGGAGAGAGGTCCAGGCCCATGGCGATATTGTCGCCCAGGGTCTCGGTGAAGAGACGAGGGGTCTGGCCGGTATAGGCGCAGCGCGGCGGCGTCAGGAAGGTGGCGGGGTCGTCGACGCGCTCGCCGTTCCAGAACACCTCGCCGGCCTGGGCGGGCAGGAGCCCCAGCAGGCCCCTCAGGAGGGTCGTCTTGCCCGACCCCACCCGGCCCGTGACGATGGTCACCGTGCCGCGCTCGAGGGTGAAGCTGACATCTTCCACGCCGTTCCCGGTTCCGCCGTGCCGGCAGGTCAGGCCGCGCACCTCCAGGGTGCGCAGGGGGTCGTGGCGACCGGTGGGTTCGGGCGCCTGGGGCTGGGCCTCGGTGATCCGCTCGCGCGGGGCGTCGCCCAGCAGGGTCTCGATGCGCATGAGGGCGACGTCGGCGGTGCGCTTGCGCGCCAGGAGCCGGCCCAGCCACCGGGGGGCCGAGGTCGCGGCGCCGACATAGGCGGCGAAGAGGGTGAAGTCGCCCACCGAAAACTCGCCCGCCTTCATGGCGCCCGCCGCCAGCAGCAGGATCAGGCCCAGGGCGAGGCTGGAGGTCCCGGCGCCGAAGGTGTCCAGGAGGGTGACGTAGATGCGGTGACGCACGGCCGTCGTCCGCCTGGTCTCGTTGAGGTCCGACAGCCGGCCCAGGACCCGGTCCTCGGCGCCCGCCACCCGGACGGCCTGGACAGCGGTGAAGGTCTCGCCGACGAAGGAGGTGACCTTGGCCTCGGCCTCCCGGGCCACGCGGGAATAGCGGTGGATGCCGGCGGTGATCTTCTGGGTGATGAAGACCATCAGGATCATCGGCAGGATGATGGCCAGGGTCACCGGCATGTTGATCCGCCACATGATGATGAGGGCGAGGACCGCAAAGACCGCCTGGCCGAAGGTCTCGGCCCAGCCCTCCATGAAGGCGATGACCTCGGCGACGTCGTCCCGGAAGCGGCTCAGCGCCTCGCCCGAGGTGCCGGGTGACACTCGCGGGCCCTTCGCGAACATGATCCAGCCCATCATGTTGGAGCGGATCATCAGCCGGGAGGCCGAGGTGAAGGTCACGAAGGCCCAGGGCGTGAAGTAGGAGACGAACAGGGGCGACAGCTGAGCGGCGAACCACAGCCCGACCAGGGTCCAGACATTGAACCCCGCCTGGGCGTGGCCGGACAGGTTGTCGAAGATCTCCCTCTGCACGATGCCGGACAGGAGGGGCAGGGCGTAGAAGGCGGCGTAGAGCGCCATGCTGACGCCGAACAGCCAGGGCCGGGCCGCGGCGATCCGCACAGCCTGCCGGAAGGCGGTCTGGTCCGGCGCCGGCAGGGGCGGCGGGATGTCCCCGGTCTCGGGGTCGGTCCGGGCGCTGTCGACCTCGCTCACCCCATGACCTCCGCCAGGCCGGTGCGCAGCAGGCGGGCGTAGGCCGACTCCGGGTCCGCCTCCAGCTCCGTCCTCCGGCCGGTCTCCACGAGGCGCCCCTGGTCGAGGATGGCGATCCGGTCGGCCCTCTGCACGGTCGAAAGCTTGTGCGCGATGATGATGGCGGTGCGCCGCCGTCCCGAGCCATCCGCCCCGAGCAACCGGTCCAGGGCGCGCTCGATCATCTGGTCCGTGGCCGGATCGAGGCGCGACGAGGCCTCGTCCAGCACCACCAGGCCGGGGTCCTTCAGGAAGACCCGGGCGAAGGCCAGCAGCTGGGCCTCGCCGGCTGAAAGCCCGCCGCCAGCCCGCAGCACCGTGCCCAGCCCCTGGGGCTGGCGGGACAGCCAGTCTCCCAGGCCCAGGTCCGTCAGCACCTCAATGATCCGGGCGTCGTCGATGGCGGGATCGAAGAGGCTGGCGTTGTCCCGGATGCTGGCGTCGAAGAGCTGGACCTCCTGGGTGACCAGGCCGATCCGCCCGCGCAGCTCGGACAAGCGCGCCGTCCTGATGTCCGTCCCATCCAGGGTGACGGCCCCGCCCTGCGGGTCGTAGAGCCGGAAGAGCAGGCGGGTCAGGGTGGTCTTGCCGCTGCCCGTCCGGCCCAGGAGGCCGATGACCTCGCCGGCGGGGACCTCCAGGTCGAGGTTCCGGATGACCGGGGTGTCTTCACGATAGGCGAAGGTCATGTCCTTGAAGCCGACGACCGGCGCCTGGGTGCGCAAGCCCTCCCACCCGGCGCCCGGACCGTCGGTGAGGGTGGGCGTGATGGCGCGCAGGTCGCCGATCCGCTTCAGGCTGGCTGACGCCGCCTGGAACTGCTGCAGCTGCTGGCCGATCAGCATGATCGGCAGGGACATCATCCCGGCGTACTGCATGAACATGAAGACGGTGCCGATCGTCGCCTCGCCGCGCTGGAACAGCCAGACGCCCAGCGCCAACGCCAGGCCGAAGCCGATGGAGAAGAGGGCGCTGGCGGTCAGGAAGATCCAGTGGCCGCGGCGGGCGGCGTCGACATTGGCGACCAGTAGCTCCGCATTGACCTCGGCCATGCGCCGCATGACGTGGGGGCCGCCGCCATTGGCCCGGACGTCGTCCAGGCCCGCCAGCCGCTCTTCCAGGAAGCCCGAGAAGGCCGACCAGGCCTCCCGGAGACGCTCCCAGCGCCCGCCGGCGATCTGGCGGATGGCGTGGAGGACCAGACCCGCCACGACGGCGAAGCCGGTCAGCAGGACCCCGATCCGCCAGTCCTGCAGGTAGAGGACCACCAGTATGCCGGCCAGCAGCAGGGCGCCGCCGATGATCTGCAGGATGAACTGGGAGAAGAAGGCGGCCAGGGCGGCCACGTCCCCGTCCACCCTCTCGATCAGCTCGCCCGGCGACTTGGCCGTGTGGAAGGCCATGTCCAGCCGCAGGGCGTGTTCGGCCAGGTCCTGGCGCATGCGGTTGGTGGCCGACCAGCCCAGCTGCTCGCTGAAATAGGTGGAGCCGATCTGCAGGACCTGGGCGAGGATGGTGACGGCGATGAACAGGCCGGCCAGCATCCAGAGACGCTCCAGCGAAGCGTCCGGGCCGCCCTGCGCGGCCGTGTCGATGAAGGCGCGGATGATCTGGGGCGAGGCCAGCTGGACCGCGGTGCCGGCCACCAGGAAGAGGGCGAGGGCCGACAGCCGGCGCCCCTCGGGCCGCAGGTAGACGGCGAGCACGGCCGCGCCGTCCGCCGACTTGACGGCCTCACGCCCCACCTGAACGCCCTCCCCGACTGGAACCCTCAGGTCTCAACGCCCTGTGAACCTCGCCGGTCGCTTTTCAAGGAAGTGGGCGACGCCCTCCTTGAAGTCCTCGGACTTCAGGCTGAGGGCCATGTCGGCGTTGGCGTCGACGATGGCCTCGGAGAGGGACTGGAACGGGCTGTTCCACAGCTCGCGCTTCATGACGGCGAGGGAGCGGGGGGAAACCTCGCTGGCGAGCATCCGGGCGTAGGCCATGACCTCGTCCCGGAAGGTGGCGGCCGGGAAGACCCGGTTGACCAGGCCGATCCGGAGGGCCTCGGCGGCGTCGACCCGGCGGGCCGAGTAGAGCAGGTCGGCGGCGTTGGCCATGCCGACGATCCGCGGCAGGAGCCATGACATCCCGTGCTCGGCGATCAGGCCGCGGCGCGAGAAGGCGGTGGTGAAGACCGTCGCCTCCGAGGCGAACCGGATGTCGGTGTAGAGGGCCATCACCATGCCCAGGCCGGCGCAGGCGCCGTTGATCGCCCCCAGGATCGGTTTCGGGACGGCCGGGAAGTACGGGTACTGCAGGCGGAAGTCCGGGCGCGAGGCCGGGTCGAAGGCGTCCGGCGCCCCGCCTCCGGTTCCCCCCGCCGAGACGGCGCCCTGCAGGACGTCCATGTCCGCACCGGCGCAGAAGCCGCGCCCGGCGCCGGTCAGGACGATGACCTTCACCTCGGCGTCGTCCGCCGCCAGGCGCATGGCCTGGCGGAGCTCGGCCTCCATCACGCCCCGCCAGGCGTTCAGCCGGTCGGGACGGTTGAGGGTGACCGTCGCCACCCCCGCCTCCACCTCGTAGAGGATGTCTTCAAAGGCCATGTCGGCCGGTCCGGGGCCATGCGGCCCCGCTCCCTCAGGCGTCCTTGCGGCGGTAGATCGAGCGCTTGGGCTGGGCCGTCACGCGGTGGATCATGGGCTCGAAGGCCGACAGGGGCATGGAGTCATAGCCCGGGTCGAAGCTGTTCTGGTCGTAGAGGTGGCAGAACTGCGCGGTGTACTCGAACCAGGGATGGCCCCGGAACTCGTCGCGCATGTCGCGGTCCAGGCCCAGGTGGTGGAAGAAGTAGTAGCCCTGGAAGATCCCGTGCTTGTCCATCATCCAGTAGTTCTGCTCGGAGATGTAGGGCTTCAGGATCATGGCGCCCAGTTCGGCATGATTGGAGGGCGCCAGGATGTCGCCCACGTCGTGCAGCAGGGCGCAGACCACGTACTCCTCGTCCCGACCGTCGCGGTGGGCGCGGGTGGCGGTCTGGAGGGAGTGCTCCAAGCGGGTCACCGCGAAGCCGCCGCTGTCCTCGCCCAGCATGTTCAGGTGAGCGACCAGCCGGTTCGGGAAGTCGCGGTGGAAGGGGGCGCCGGCCCGGCCGATGGCGGCCCAGTCCTCGGCGGTGCTCTCGGTCATGGCGTGGAAATTCGCCTTCATCTGAATCTCACCGTCCGCCATGTCAGCCTCCCTGCCCTGGCCGCCGGAGCTTGATCCGGCCGATCTTGTTGAGCGGGCATCCTGAGGCCGCCCCGGGGAGGTGTCAACGCGCGGAAGGCTGCGCGTTCAGGCGCAGCCCAGGGGCCGGAAACAGAAACGCCGCCCTCCGTTTCCGGAGGGCGGCGCGCCTGAATCCTCGGATGAGGGGATCAGAACTTCTTGGAGACCCCGACCTTCAGCGTGCGACCGAAGGCGCGACCCGTGTAGGGGTCGAAGTTGGTCTCGAAGCGGGCGAACGGGGCGCCCTCGTCGAACAGGTCAATGACCGAAGCGGTGACCGTCAGGTCATTGTCGCCCTTCCACCGATAGTGGAGGTCCTGCTGCAGGCTCGAGTCGATGGTCCGTCCCCGATCCAGCACAGGCGCCGCCAGGAAGATGTTCCCGGCCACTGCCGACGGCAGATCACCCCGCTCGTCGCGATAGTCCGTCGTGTAACGGGCGACCCAACGCAGGTTGTGCTGGCCGCGGGCGTAGTCGACGAAGCCGTTGGCCTTCCATTGCGGCATCGGCCGAATGTAGCCAGCCGTCCGGTTGAAGCGTCCGACCGCGTCGAATGGCGCGGCGATCCGCACGCCATCAATCACGAGCGCATCCACCTGGTACTCCAGCACATAGCTCATGTCGCCGCCGAAGGTGACAGCAGCGCCCCCGAGCACATCCGGAATGGAGTACTCTGCGGAGGCGTCGATGCCGCTGGTGTTCACGTCGGGGCCGTTGGCGATGTTGACGCGAATACGCTCAAAGGTCGCGGCCGTCGGCGGATTGGCCGAGAACGTGACCCGGTTCGCGAACGGCGATCCGGTCGGGTTGGCGAGCACATTGGCCAGCAGCGGGCCGAAGGGCTCAACAATGATCGGATCCTTGAAGTCGAAGCTCCAGAAATCGATCGAACCCTTGAAGTCACCCCTATTAAAGACCGCGCCGACGTTGAAGGTCGTGGCCGTTTCCGGATCCAGATTCGAATTGCCGAAGGTGTCGATCGCCTTGAACGCACCGGCCTGCGCCACGAAGGCCAGCGACGTGAACTGGCCGCTGAGCTGGTTCAGGGAGGGTCCACGGAACGTCGTGCCGGCCGACCCCCGCAGCACCAGGTCCTCAGTGACCTCATAGCGCAACGAAAGCTTCGGGTTGGTCGTTGCCCCGATGCTTCCGCCATAGTCCTCATGGCGAATGGCCAACTGGGCCTCGAACTGCTCCGAGAACGGAAGGTTCAGCTCGGTGAAGATAGCCCACACGTTGCGATCGACATCGGCCGGAGTCGTAGGAGCGAGGAAGCCGAACACGCCGGTCTTGGAGGTGCAGGTGGTTTGGCCGGGGACGGCGCACGGATTCTTTGTGAAGTCGGCATTATCATTCGGATCCAGGGTGTAGGCGTCGGTCCGGTACTGGAAGCCCACCGCGAACGCCACATTCCCGCCGCCGAGCTCGAAGCCGGTTTCGCCGTTCACGACCGCGTCAAACACCGTGACCTTGGTGGTGGCCTCAGTGGCGGAGGCGCCGACAAGCCAGTTGGCAAGCGCCGGGGTATTCTCCGTCGACGCCACGAAGTTGGGGTTCGGAGCCGATGAGAAGGCGCCCTGCTTGATGGCGGTCGAGAAGGGGTTGTAGTACAGGCACCCATTGGCCCCGGGCGTCGTTCCGGTGCAGTTCGGGCCCCCGAGTCCGCCGAGGGCGCGGTTGAACCGGTCCACGAAGGTGTCGTTGGTCGAGCGCTTGCCGACGTCTTCCATGTGGGTGAAGGCGAGATCCCAGCCCCAGCCGTTCTCGAACTCGCCCTTCAGGCCAGCCGAGATCCGGTAGGCCTCGTAGGACCGGCTTCCGACCTGAGCGCCGCCACCGTTGCCGGGGAAGCCGCCCCAGCCGAAGGAGCGTCCCGTCCAGAGCACCGCCGGCGCCGTGGCGAGCCAGGGGTTCGCAGTGGCGAGTGAGGGGAACTGGCCGAGGAGGGCCTGGAAGCCCGGGTGCGAGGTCGGCACAGCGATCACCGGCCGCTGCGGGGGGTAGGAGGGCGAGGTCTTCCACTTCGGAACGTCGGTGTTCGCGTAAAGGACCTCGACATGGGCTTCCACGCCGTTGTCGAACCGGTGATTCAGCTCGGAGAAGATCTGGTACCGGGTCTCCTCCTCGACGAGGTTGTCGAACGGGATGAAGCGGAACTGGCACGCGCCGTTGGCGATCGTGCCGCCCACATTGGTGCAGCCGGGATCGATGACGTTGAGGGTGCCCGGAGCTGACGCACCAACCGCAAGAGCGTTCAGGATCCGCCCGGGATTACCAATTCCGGAATAGCCGGACTGGGGATTCTCGGCGAACGACACCTTGGCGACGTCGACGTCGTTGAAGCTGGTTTCGGACCGGAAATTGTATCCGACGGTCGTCACCCAGCTGGTGTTATCGCCCTGCCAGCCATAGGCCAGGGAGGCGTTCCACTCACCGTCGGAGCCGTCAAAGGTCGAGTAATCGGCGCTGGCGACAAGGCCCGAGAGCCGGCGGTTGGTGATGAAGTTCACGACGCCCGCAATGGCGTCAGACCCGTAAAGGGCGGCCGCGCCGTCCTTCAGGATCTCGATTCGCCCGATCGCCGCGGCGGGGATCAGGTTGGTGTCCACGAAGGTCTGGGCGCTCTCGGCGATGCCGTAGGGCGCGGACACCATGCGGCGGCCGTTCAGCAGCACCAGGGTGCGCGCCGGGCCAAGGCCGCGAAGGTTCACATTGCTCAGGCCTTCGAGGCCGTTGGACGAGAACTGGTTGGTCTCCCCGTCGGTGCCGCTCGACACGCCGAGCGTCTTGATCAGGTCCTTGATCGTCGGCGTACCGCTCTTCTGCAGTTCATCTGCGGTCAGAACATCGACCGGCAGGGCCGCATCCTCGGGCGTACCGCGAATGAAGGAGCCGGTGACCACGACCTCCTCTACGGTCGCCGGACCGGCGCCCTGCGCCTGCGCGGCGCCCGCCGACATGAGACCCGCGGCGACGGCGACCGCGAACGCTGACGCGCCACTCAAGAAACGTCCCCTCATCGTGCTTTCTCTCCCTGCGCCGGCGGCTTGATTGCCTGAACTGTCGACGCTTAGCTTGGCTTAATCGCACACCCCGACTCGATCCGGCTATTACATTTTTGCAACATTTCGGGACGTTGAGGGTTCGATCGTCCAAACAAGCTTTCAGTGTCCACCGATGGCTTCCCGGACCCAAGCCCGGGGGGAGTTCTGAACCCCGGGAGCGGGCGGGCGGACAGGAATCGGACCCGGGCGCCGGATGCGGAAACGCCGCCCCCCGTTTCCGGGAGGCGGCGCGCCTGAAGCCTCGGATGAGGGGATCAGAACTTCTTGCGGACGCCGACCTTGAAGGTCCGGCCCAGCGGGTTGCCGATGAAGGGATCGTAGCTCATCTCGATCCGGGCCTGGGCGGGCTCGGTGTCGAGGAGGTTGAACACCGAGGCGGTCACCGTCAGGTTGTCCGGCAGCTGCAGCCTGTAGGTCAGGTCGTGGCTGATGAAGGCGTCCTGCGTCAGGCCGAAGGTGATCAGCTTGCAGTTGGTCGCCGTGCCGGCCGTGGCGTTGGCCACGTTGCAGTTCGTGGAAGCCCCGGTCTGCACCGTGGTCGGGCCGCGGTCGTCCTTGACCCCGTCGACATAGTTCATCGTCCAGCGGACATTGTGGATGTCGCGGTTGTAGTCGGCGTAGAACTGGCCGCGCCAATCCGGGATGGTGCCCGGCAGGCGGTTGTAGTTGGTCACGCCGACCGCGTCGTAGGCGCCGGAGACGGTGACACCGGCGAACCTGAAGGCCGCCTGCTCGAAGTTGAGCACGTAGCTGACATTGCCGCCCACATGCACTTCGCCGCCGAACAGGTCGTCAAAGCGATAGTCGACGTCGGCGTCGATGCCGGTGGTGGTGATCTGCGGACCGTTGGTGGTGTCGGACCGGACCCGGGCGATGTCATTGCCCACGGTCACGCCCTGGGTGCAGGCGTTGCCGTTGTTGAAGGTGATCAGGTAGCGGACCGGGCTGGCGCAGTTGACGAACTGGCTGCCGTTCCCGATGCCGGCGACGGCCGTGGCCACCACGTTGGCCGGGACCTGGGTGATCTGGTCCTTCAGGTCGTAGGACCAGTAGTCCAGGGTGGCCGTCAGGGCGTCGGTCTGGAGGATGGCGCCCACCGAGTAGGTGGTGGCCGTCTCCGCCTGGGTGCCGGGGTTGCCGAAGTTGTCCACCGACTTGAAGTTGTTGCCGGACGCCGCGATGCCCGCCAGCGAGGTGGTGCCCGTGGGCGCCACGTTGCCGGAGGTCGGACCCCGGAAGGAGGTGCCGAAGGAGCCGCGTAGGGCCAGCATCTCGGTGGCCTGCCACTTCACCCGGATCTGCGGGTTGGTGGTCGAGCCGGTCTGGCCGCCATAGTCCTCGAACCGGAGGGCGATCTGGGCGTTCAGGGCGTCGGTGATCGGCAGGTTCACTTCACCGAAGACCGCGTAGACGCTCTGCTCCAGGCGCAGGTTCTTGTTCTGGCCCAGGAAGATGTAGGGGCCGGTCGGGAAGGCGCAGTTCGTCACGCCCACCACAGGGCAGGGGGTGATCTCGGCGTTGTAGAAGGGGCTGTCGATCTGCTGGAGGTAGGTCACCTTCCGGTACTGGGCGCCGGCGGCCCAGCCGATCCCTCCGCCGGGAAGCTCGAAGGGCAGCTGGCCATTGAGAACCGCGTCGACGACAAAGGTGTCCTGCTGGGCCCGGAACTTCTGGCGGTCGAACAGCCAGGCCACCAGGGACTTGGTGTTGGCGTTGGTCGACACGAAGCCGGGGTTGGTGAGGCCCAGGGCCGGGTTGCCCGGATAGGCGTTGGAGAAGGGGTTGAAGTACTGGCAGCCATTGGCCCCCGGGGTCGTGCCCGTGCAGCCCGGTCCGCCCAGGCCGTTCAGGGCCTGTTGCAGACGGTCGATCAGGATGTCGGTGGTCTGCTGGTCCTGCATCTCGCGGATGTAGGTCACGCCGACATCATAGCCGATGTCGAAGACGCCCGTGTCGCCCGAGAGGTCGGCCGAGATCCGCACCTGCTCGTACTTCCGGCTGCCGCTCTGGCCGCCCTTGCCGCCGGTGGTGTTGTTGCCGCCGCCGCCGAGGGGGCGCCACAGGTAGGCGGAGGCGCTGGTCGCCGTCCCGGCGAGGGAGCTAAACCCCGTCTGCGAGAGGAAGGTGCTGAACCCGGGGTTGGAGGCGGGAACCGAGAACTGGAAGCTGGAGCCCGGGCCGGTGGGGCCGGAAGTCGGCGGATAGCCCGGCGAGAAGCGGTAATCCGGCAGGGAGGTCTGACTGTACAGGGCCTCGACGTGGAACTTGGAGGAGTCGCCCACGTCGGCGTTGAACTCGCCATAAAGCTGATACTGGTCTGTTTCCTCGACGATGTTGTCGAAGGGCAGATAGGAGAAGAAGCACGCTGGCAGGATCGAGGTGAAGCCAGGCGTCCCGCCCACTGCGGCGCAGTTGGAGTCGACCACGGCTCCATTGAAGTTGCCTGTGTTCAGCGCAGCGCCATTCGCCCCCCTGAGGCTCCATGTGCCTGGCTGACCCAGGACCGACCAGCCCGAGGGGTTGGTGGCGTAGGGCGCCAGCACCCAGTCGCGCTCAGTGTTGGAAAGCTCGCCGCGGTGCTTGTAGCCGAAGCTGAGCAGCAGGTTGGAAGTGTCGCCCACCCAGCCGTACAGGGCGTTGAAGTTGTAGTCGCCGCCGTCCGAGCCGGGCACGTATCGGTAGTCGCCGCCGACCTCGAGGCCGCTGAAGTTCTTGCGGGTGATGAAGTTGGCCACGCCGCCGATGGCGTCGGAGCCGTAGGTGGCCGCCGCGCCGTCCTTCAGCACCTCGACCCGGCCGATGGCCGACTCCGGCAGGAGGTTGGTGTCTGCGGTATACGCCGCGAAGCGCTTGCCGTTCAGGAGCACCAGGGTCCGCTGGGCGCCGAGGCCGCGGATGTTAATGGTGCCGCCGCCGTTACGGCCCTGGGCGTTGGGCGAGAACTGGTTGGAGTCGCCCAGCACCGGACCCGAGATGGGCAGGGTCTTGATGATGTCGAGGATGGAGGGCGAGCCGCGCTTTTCCAGGTCTTCCTGGTTCAGCACGGCGACCGGGATGGCGGTGTCCTTGGGCGTGCCCTGGATGAAGGAGCCGGTGACGACGACTTCTTCGACCGTATTGGGCCTGGTGTCCTGCGCCTGGGCGGCGCCCGCCGCCATCAGGCCTGCTGCAACCGCGGCGGCCGACGCGCCATAGAGATATCGACCCTTCATCCTGTTCCCTCTCCCATTGCCGGCGGCCTGATTGCCTTGAGATGCCCGGCGCCATTGGGGATCACGCTGCCACGTCTGGGAAGGGATGCCTATGACAAAATTGCCACGATTCAGGACGCTTTTCGCCCTCGCGTCCAATCAAGCGAGTCTGAGTATTTCCTGAGCAGATTCAGCCCTGTCTGCACACGTCCGAGGCGCCTGCAGAGACGGAAGGGCGTGGGTCTCGCCCCTGGGGCCTCTCCGAAGGGAAAGCGCCGCCCCCGTCTCCGGGGGCGGCGCGCCATTTGTCCGGGTTGGCCGGGTCAGAACTTCTTGCTGAAGCCGACCTCGAAGGTCCGGCCCAGGGGATTTCCCTGGGTGTAGTCGTAGTTGTACTGGCTCGGCGCGTAGGGCGGATCCGAGTCGAAGACGTTCTGCAGGCTCGCCGTCACAGTCGTGCCCCAGGGCGCGTCCCAGCGGACCACCATGTCGTGCTGCCAGAAGTCGTCGGACTTGCCGACCGGCTTCAGGTCGCGGCCGGCGCAGGACGAGGTCGTGCAGCCGGTGGTGGTGGTCGCTGAGGCGTTGGGCGTGGTGATGAACAGGGGTGAGCCGAAGGCCGGCGAGGTGCCCTCCGCATACCGCAGCTGCCAGCGCACCGAGACCGGTCCGTTGACATAGGCCACGTAGGCGTTCCCCTTGATCTTCGGGTAGGAGAAGAAGTCGTTCACCAGGTCGCTGAGGCCGGCCCGGTCCTCGCCCGGAGCGATCTCGATCGTGCTGTCCTTCAGCTTGACCGCCCCGCGCTTGTACTCAAGCAGGTAGGTGGCCTCGACGCCAGTTGACCAGGCGCCGTCGAACCAGCCGTCCCAGTCATACTGGGCGCGCATTTCCAGGCCGGAGGTCTCCGTCCCCGGGCCGTTGACCACGAAGCTCTTCAGCCGCGCCACATTGCCCGCGCCACAGGCCCCGGCGAAGGTGAAGCGGGACTGCAGGGCGGCGAAGGCGGGATTGCCGCAGTTCACGTTCGAACCCCCGGGGAACATGGTGGCGTAGAGACGCCCGCCGCTCTCCTCGGTCAGCTCTTCCTTGAACTTGAAGTTGAAGTAGTCGAGCGTTGCGACCAGTCCGCCCAGCTCCAGTATGCCGCCCAGGTTGAAGGTGTCGGCCTCTTCCGGCTTCAGCCCCGGGTTGCCGCAGCTCTGGAAGGCGCGGTAGCCGCCGCCCAGCACCCGCACCCCGTTGTTGCACTGGGTCCGCAGCAGGCCGGGCCCCGGGGCGCGGAAGGTCGTGGAGACCGACCCGCGCAGGGCCAGCCAGTCCAGGGCCTGCCACTTGGCCGAGAGCTTGGGGTTGGTCGTGGAGCCGACATTGCCCTGATAGGCCTCGTGGCGGATGGCCAGGTTGAGGTTCAGCGCATCGGTCACCGGCGCCTGGAACTCGGCGAAGATCGCCTGGACGTTGGCGTCGTCGTCCCGGTTGGTGTTCGAGCCGAAGAACTGCAGCGGCCCCGTCTCATCCGCACAGGCCGGCCGGTCGGGGCAGGGGTTCTCGTCGGAGTTGAAGAAGGCGCCGTAGTTACGGACCTCCTGGGTGTAGCGGTACTGGACGCCCGCCGCCCAGTCGACGCTGCCGCCGGGCAGCTCAATGCCCGAGGACCCCGAGAAGACGGCGTCCAGGACCAGGAGCCGGTTGGTCAGGACGTTGTTGTAAGGGCCGTAGAGCCAGCCGACCACGTTCGGATTGTTGGCGACCGAGGCGTTGTAGAACGGGTTGGCGGCGCCGTTGACGGCGCTGCGGGCCACGCCGTTGGTGAAGGGGTTGAAATAGAAGCAGCCCAGGGCGGCGTTGCCCGCGTTGGTGGTGAAGTTGTTGGTTTCCGCCGCCGTGCACTGATCGTTGTTGTTCACCCGGCTGCCGAAGCCCCTCAGGCCCAGCTGGAGGCGCTCCACCAGGATGTCGGTGATGTAGGAGCTGTTCTTCTGTTCCATGAAGGTGACGGCGGCGTCGTACTTGATGGAGTCAAAGAGGGTGCCCTTCAGGCCCCCGGAAACTCGGAACCCGTCGTTCACGATCGACTGGTGGTCCGCGCCGTCCGGGAAGAGCGGATGGCCGGCGAAGGCCACGGCGCGCCAGCCCAGCTGGGAGATGTCCAGGCCTCGGCTGATCCCCAGGCCCGGATAGGCGGGGTTGGCCGAGTTGGCGCCGGCGCTGATGGCCGCGCACTGGGCGGCGGTGAGCGGCGCCCGGCATTCGCTGAGCAGGGCCAGGAGGCCGGGATGGTTGGCCGGCACGTTGAAGGGCACGGACAGGTTCGGGCCAATGGGCGTGGCCGGGGAGTAGGAGGTCCCACCGACGTTGACCGGCGAGGGGTACTGGGCCGTCAGGTTCGCAGGCGAAATCCGCTGCATCGGCGTGTCGTTCTTGGTCCAAGCCACCTCGCCGTGGAAGGACATGGTGTCCGACAGTTCGAAGTTGACCTCGCCATAGAGCTGATAGTGGTCCTCCTCGTTCACCAGGTCGTTGAAGTTGGCGAACTGGAAGCGGCAGGTGGACCCCGCCGTGGCCGGATTCTGGTCGCTGACCGGGACGGCGACGGTGGCCGTGGCGCCCTGGCCGAGGGTTCCGTTGAGCGGGTTCGGATAGGTGATGTTGTTGGTCAGGGTTCCACCCAGCTCCGCGCACCCATTGTCACGGAAGGTGGTCCCCGCCACGCCGGCCACGCCGAAGAAGCCGGGATTGGAGGCGCCGGTGAAGCCGCCGGCGCCGGCATAGCCTGCGAAGTCAAAGGACCTGAGGGCCCAGTCGCGCTCCTTGATGTCCAGGCGCGAGCGATGACGGTAGCCGGCGGTGAGGAGGACGTTGCCGTTGTCGAACCGCTTCCCCCAGGCGACGTTGGCGTTGTAGTCGCCGTCCGAGCCACTGATCAGGGCGTACTCGCCATCGACCTCAAGACCGTCGAGGTCGCGGCGGGTGATGAAGTTGACCACCCCGCCGATGGCGTCCGAGCCATAGGTCGCCGCCGCGCCGTCCTTCAGGATCTCAATCCGCCCGACAGCGGCGGTGGGAACAAAGTTGAGGTTGGCGCCTCCGCCCTGGAAGGCCGCCGCCGGGCTGTCCGCCAGCCGCCGGCCGTTCATCAGGGTCAGGGTCCGGGCGGCGCCGAAGCCACGCAGGTTGATGGTCGCCGTGCCCGCCCCGCCGTTGTAGCGGTTCGATTCGCCGAGAGAGGACTGGGAGGCGGTGATCGTCTTGACCAGCTGGACGACGGTGGGGGCGCCCTGGGCCTTCAGGTCTTCCTGGGAAAGAACGTCCACCGGAAGGGCCGCGTCCTCCGGGGTGCCGCTGATGAAGGAGCCGGTGACCACCACCTCCTCGACCGTGGTTCCCTGCGAGCTCTGGCCCTGTGCATTTTGGGCCTGCGCGAAGCCGGCGCCCATGAGGCTGATGGCGACGGCGGCGGCGGACGCGCCGCAAAGATAGCGACTCTTCATGGTGGTTCCTCTCCCTTGGTCAGCGTCCGGATTTCTTGAACGACCGGCGCCGTTAAGCTCACACTGCCTTGTCCCGTCCGACGTGGCTGTCACGTTTTCGTGACAGCGCCCGGCCCCGGCGGTTCATGGCTGCAGGGGGGAGACCCGGGGGCAGAACCAGAGGGCGTCGACGACGCCCGGCAGGCGGGTCTCGATTTCGGTATTGTACATCTGGGCGATGCGCACCGGCGCGTCCGGCGCCTCCCGCGCGTCCAGAAGGACCGGCCGGTCGAACCGGGCGGCGAGGCGGGCGTTCAGGGTGTGCGGGCCGAAGTCGGTGCGACGGGGCAGGTCCTGCAGGGGCTGGGAGTCCTCGCCTTCGCCGTAAATCATCCAGACGATGAAGAGGGCCTGGCCCAGTTCCTGTCCCAGATGGTGCCCCAGGGAGGTGGTCCGGCCGCCGCCGGGTCCGACAATGCCCGCCGCGGCGATGGCGGCGTCGTCGCGGACCAGGTGAAGGGCGTGGCCCATCAGGACCAGTCGGCCGGGGCTGAGGGCCCGGATGGACGCCAGCCGCCGCTTCATGGCGTCCTCCCGGAAGGCCATGGCCGGTGCGGTCTCGGCGTAGGTCGCGGCCGTCTTCACGAGGCCGGTATAGGTCAGGCCGTCGATGAGGGCCGACAGGTCGGCGCGGGCGAGGCGGTCGAGCCCCGCGGGCGCCTCTGCGGCCAGGGCGGTGAGCCGTGCTGTCTCTTCCGCCAGGGTCTCGCCCGGACGGCGCGCGAGGGCGGCCCTCCAGGCCTGTGGCGCGCCTGTGGCGTCCAGCCGGGCGAACAGGTCGACATAACCGCCGTCATGCCCCGCCGCCACGTCGAAGCCATGGAGGGCCTTAGGCGAAAGGGCCCGGTAGAACCGCGTCTGTTCGGCGCGCATGAGGTCGAAGGGATAGGTCTCCAGGGACGCCCTGAAGATCCCGGTGGGCCGGTCGTCGCGATCCTGGCGCGCCTCTCCCCGCCAGCCGAACAGGGCCAGCCGGTCGAAGACGGCCTCATTCCGGGTCTCGAAATAGCGGGCCAGCCGGCGCCCGTCCGACCAGCCCAGCTCCTCGGCCCAGATCCCGAAACCCAGTCGCCGCGCTTCGCGGGCCATGGCGATCCGGAAGTCGCTCTTCTCGTGGATGAAGTGGTTGAACTCGCCCAGCACCAGGACCTCGGCCTCGCCGGGGTCGAGGTCGCCGGGCTCCAGGACCGCCCGGTCGAGCCAGGCGTCCAGGGCGTCGCTCACGCCAGCAGTTCCGGCGGATAATCCGCGTAGGAGTGCTTCAGCGTGGCGTGGTTCAGCAGCATCTCGGCCACCTGCTCGGTCCCCGTGGCGTCGTAGATGCGGGTCCGCACCCAGTAGGACTCGGTGCGCTTGCTCTGGGCCAGGGCGGCGATCTCGCGGCGGATGACATAGTCCTCGCCGACGAAGAGAGGGCCCTTGATAAGCCGGATCTCCTGGTCGGCGAACAGGCCCACGGCGGGGCCCTTCACCGGGAAACGCGCCGAGTGCGACGAGTATTCCGCCAGCACGCTGATCATCTCGAAGGGGATGATGGGCCGGCCCCAGGGCGAGGCCGCGGCGTCGGAGTACCAGGGCGAGGTCTCGGTGATGACTTTCAGCTTGTCGTTCAGGCTGAAGGGATAGAGGGCGCCCATGTGCTGGTCGGGATCCATGCGCACCCGCTCCTCGACGGCGCCCTTCAGGCCCACCTGCAGGTCCTCTAGGATCACCAGCCGGCCTGGCGGGCGCAGGGCGGCCATGCGGCTTTCCAGCAGCGTCTGGCCATGGGCGGGGCCCAGGCTGGCCGAGGCTTCCAGCACGGGCGTGCCGTCGGCCTTCTCCGCCCAGATCCGGGTGGAGGTGGCGCCGGGGGCGGGAACTTCGACGAAGGCCCGGACCTCCTCGCCCTCCACCACCATGTTCAGGTAATGCGACGAGATGCAGCCCCGCTCGAACCAGGCCTGCCCCCAGACCTGCTGCAGGAGGGGCGGGAAGAGGCTGAAATGGGTCGGCCCCTCGATGGGGCCCGCCCGGAAGCCCAGCTTCTCGGCCATGGCGTCGTCATGGATGGAGCTGTGGCCGCCATACTCCTGGTCGGCCAGCATCTGGCGGGGCGCACGCAGGGGTCCGCTCAGGACGAGGGGGGTGTCAAAGCTCATGCCGGCGGGCCTCCTATCCCGGATGGTTTCCGGCGGATTTCTGCATCCGGTATGCCCTGCAGACCGGCCTGCAGCCCGGATTGTCCGCCCGGGTCCGATCCTATACGGCTTTCGCCACGCACCAACATCCCCGATCCGAAGGGACGGAGGGATGTCATTTCACCCGGGGGTATCCACCCTGGGCGCACTCCAGGGAGAGAGACATGACCACGGGCTTCGACGACATCTTTTCCATCCGGGGCAAGGTCGCCCTGGTCACCGGCGGCTCGCGCGGCATTGGCGAGATGATCGCCGCGGGCTTCCTGGCGGCGGGCGCCAAGGTCTACATCTCCTCGCGCAAGGCCGATGTCTGCGACGCCACGGCGGAGCGACTGGCTGCGACCTATGGCGGGACCTGCATCTCCCTGCCGGCCGACCTGTCCCAGATGAGCGGCATCGAGTCCCTCGCCGCCCGGCTGGCGGAGAAGGAGGACAAGCTCGACATCCTGGTGAACAACGCCGGCGCCGCCTGGGGCGCGCCCATCGAGTCCTTCCCCGAAGTGGGCTGGGACAAGGTGATGGACACCAACGTCAAGGGCGTCTTCTTCCTGACCCAGAAGCTCCTGCCCCTGCTGCGCAAGGCCGCCGAGGGAGCCCCGGCGCGGGTGATCAACATCGGCTCCATCGACGGGCTGAAGTCGGCGGCCTTCGACACCTTCTCCTACGGCGCCTCCAAGGCCGCGGTGCACCACCTGACCCGCTTCCTGGCCGCGCACCTGACCAAGGAGAAGATCCTCTGCAACGCCATCGCGCCCGGCCCCTATCCGACCTGGATGCTCTCCACCGGCGTGGGCTTCGGCGGCGAGACCGAGAACGCCGACTGGGACCAGGTGGGGCGGGGCAACCCCTCGGGCCGGGTCGGCACGGCCCAGGACATTGCGGGCCTGGCCATCTTCCTGTCGTCGCGGGCGGGCGAGTACGTGGTCGGCCAGGTGATCGCCAGCGACGGCGGCGCCGTGGGGACGTCCTAAGTCTTTCCCCGCTGAGCCAAAGGCTCAGCGCCCGATGAAGACCGGCTCGCGCTTTTCCACGAAGGCGCGGGCCGCCTCCTTGTGGTCGGTGGTCTGGCCGCAGTGGACGTGGTGGGTGGCCTCGAGGTCCAGGCAGTCGTCGACCTCGCCGGACATGGCCCGGTTGAGGTTCTCCTTCATGTAGCGGTAGGCCACGGTCGGTCCGCCGGCCAGGCGCAGGGCGATCTCGCGGGCCTTGGCCGCCAGCGCCTCCGGCGCGACCACCCAGTTGGCCAGGCCCAGGCGCAGGGCCTCCTCGGCGCTGACCCGCTCGGACAGGTAGTAGAGCTCCCGCGCCTTGGCCGAGCCCACCAGCTGGGTCAGGAAGTAGGTCCCGCCGTAGTCGCCCGAGAAACCCACCCGGGCGAAGGCCGTGGTCAGGATGGCGCTCGAGGCCATGATGCGCATGTCGCAGGCCAGGGCCAGGGACAGGCCCGCCCCGGCGGCGGGGCCGGGCAGGGCGGCCAGGGTGGGCTTGGGCATCTTGAACAGGCGACCGGCGGTGGCCCTCTGGTTCACCCGCTGGCGGTGGATGGCGGCGTCGATGGACGCACCCCCACCCCCCTGGTTGGACTCATCCATGCCCTTCACGTCGCCCCCGGCGCAGAAGCCCTTGCCGGCCCCGGTCACCACGACGACCTTCACCTCGGGGTCCAGCTCGGCCTTGGCCAGCTGGTCGGCCAGGGCGGCGGTCATGGCCCCGCTCATGGCGTTGCGGGCCTCCGGCCGGTTGAGGGTCAGGGTCAGGACGCCGGAGTCGAGGTCGGCGAGCAGGTCCTGGGTTCCGGTGTCGATGGCGGCCATGGGAAATCCTCTCAGTGAAAGACGGGTATCGGGCGGCGGTCCGCGCGCGGCGGTCGATGCAGATACCCTGCGTTCAGTTTCAGGCCCGCAGCGGGCTGGCGTCAACGCCGTATCCTCCGCAGGCTGTCGGAAGCGGGATGCTTGACCCCCGCCGGAGGCGGTGAGACGCTTCATACCGCAGTATCAAAACAGACTTACGCGGGGGCAGCGCCTGCGACAGGGAGACCAGACATGGGCGACGTGGCCAGCGGGGGAAAGGTGCTTACGCGGGAAGAGGCGAGCTTTGATCCCGACGCCCTGCGCGACCGCTATCGCGCCGAGCGCGACAAGCGCATCCGCGCCGACGGGAACGAGCAGTACCTGCAGATCGCCGGCCGGTTCGCGGACTTTGGCGACGATCCCTACATCGAGGCCCCCATCCAGCGCGCGCCCCTGACCGACGAGGTCGAGGTGGTGGTGATCGGCGGCGGCTTTGGCGGCCTCCTGGCCGGCGCCCGCCTGCGCGAGGCGGGGGTGAAGTCCCTGCGCATGATCGAGGCGGCCGGCGACTTCGGCGGCACCTGGTACTGGAACCGGTATCCGGGCGCGGCCTGCGACATCGAGAGCCTGGTCTACCTGCCCCTGCTGGAGGAGACCGGCTTCATCCCCGCGATGCGCTACACCAAGGCGCCGGAGATCTTCGAGCACTCGCGCCGGATCGCCCGGCACTTCAACCTGTACGAGGACGCCTGCTTCCAGACCTCGGTGAAGGACCTGTCCTGGGACGAGGCGGCCCAGCGCTGGATCATCACGACCAACCAGGGCGACGCCATGCGGGCGCGGTTCGTGGTCATGTCCAACGGTCCCCTGAACAAGCCCAAATTGCCCGGCATCCCCGGCATCGAGACCTTCAAGGGCCACGCCTTCCACACCAGCCGCTGGGACTATGAGTACACCGGCGGCTCGGTCCTGGGCGGCCTGGACCGGATCGGCGACAAGCGGATCGGCATCATCGGCACCGGCGCCACCGCCGTGCAGTGCGTGCCTCACCTGGCCGAGGGCGCAGGCCAGCTCTACGTCTTCCAGCGCACGCCCTCGGCGGTGAACGTGCGCAATGACCAGCCCATCGACGCCGACTGGGTCCGCTCCCTGCCCCCCGGCTGGCAGAACCACCGGATGGACAACTTCAACCTCCTGACCAGCGGCGGATACGCCGAGGAGGACCTGGTCAACGACGGCTGGACCGAGGCCTTCCGCGAGCTGGTCTTCATCGCCCGCAAGGAGGGTGCGGTGGGCCTGTCCCCCGAGAAGCTCGCCGAACTGATGGAGCTGGCCGACTTCGCGACCATGGAGCGCATCCGCGCCCGGGCCGAGGCGGTGGTCCAGGACCCGGCCACGGCCGAGGCCCTGAAGCCCTGGTACCGCCAGTTCTGCAAGCGACCCTGCTTCCATGACGAGTACCTGCAGGCCTTCAACCGGCCGTCCGTGAAGCTCGTCGACACCCAGGGCCAGGGCGTGGAGCGGATCACCGAGAACGCGGTGGTGGTGGACGGCGTCGCCTACGAGATCGACTGCCTGATCTTTTCCACCGGCTTCGAGGTCGGCACCAGCTTCAGCCGCCGCTATGGCTACGACATCCACGGCCGGGACGGTCTGCCCCTCAGCCAGGCCTGGGCGAATGGGGTGCGCAGCCTGCACGGCCTGATGGTCAGGGGCTTCCCCAACCTCTTCTTCCTGGGCTCGACCCAGGGCGGCTTCACGGCCAACTACCCGCACAACCTGCGCGAACAGGCGGCGCACGCCACCTACGTCATCGACCAGGTCAAGGCCCGCCAGGGCCGGGCGGCGGAGCCCTCCGAGAAGGCCCAGGCCGACTGGGTGGCGACCATCATCGACAAGGCCCGCAACAACCAGGCCTACCTGGAGGCCTGCACCCCCGGCTACTACAACAACGAGGGCAAGCCCTACCTGGCCAACGCCCAGAACACGAACTATGGCGGCGGGCCGATCGAGTACTTCCGGATCCTCGCGGACTGGCGGGCCTCGGGCGACCTGCCGGGCCTTGAGGTGAGCTGAGGCGGCCATGGGCCAGCTTTCCCTCGACCTGCGCGACGGGATCGCCGTCATCACCTTCAGCAATCCGCCGCTGCAGGTGATGACCCCGTCGACGATGAACGAGCTGAACCGGATGCTGCCCCAGCTGCGCTCCGACGAGGTGCGCGCCATCGTCTTCACGGGCTCGGATGCGACCTACTTCATCCGCCACTTCTCGGTGGAGGAGCTGGACGAGAACACCCGGGGCGGGGGCGGCGGCTGGGACCGACCCATGGTCGAGATCCTGTATGAGCTGGAGCACCTCCCCATACCCTTCATCTGCGCCCTGAACGGCTCTGCGGCCGGCGGCGGGCTGGAGTTCGCCCTGGCGGCGGACATCCGGGTCGCCAAGGACGGCCCCTTCCGCTTCGGACTGCCGGAGGTGTCGGTGGGCATCCTGCCCGGCGGCGGCGGCACCCAGAGGCTGACCGCCATCGTGGGTCGGGGCCGGGCCCTGGAGATGATGCTGCGTCCGCGCCTCGTCTCGGCCCAGGAGAT
>JADBZH010000079.1 GCA_020402585.1 Phenylobacterium sp.
ATGATATGGCGGAGGGTGATGGCGTCGGTCCGGTCCTCGCCGCCAAAGCGGTTGAGCTGAGCGGTCTCGGGGCCGGGCAGGACTCTCCGGAACGGGGAGTCCAGATCGATCCGCCCTTCCTGAACCATCTGGAGGAGAATGGCGGTGACATAGAGCTTGGTTGTCGACGCCGCAAAGGAGGGGGTGTCGACCCCCAGATCGCCCCGGGCGGCTTCAAAGGTCTGTTTGTCTCGCGTGCGGTAGGCGACCAGGGCGCCGCCGGGATGATAGGCCCCCTCGGGCAGGAGGCCGGCCAGGCCGGACGCCGGGGCGGCGCAGGCCGCTGTTGGCAGGAGGAGACCGGTGGCGGCCAGGAGATGGCGGCGGTTGGGGGGCATGAGGTGAGCCTCAGCGCTGTGAAGGCGAGAATTTCAAGGCCCAAGGAGAGTGACGACAGACAGGTTCGTCAATCGGCTTCCCGGGAATGTAGAAGACGCCATTGACCCGGCCGAACTGTCCCCGATAACGTGTAATTACACTCATTGGACACCCTGATGGACACGGCCGAAGACCTTCTCAATCCCATCCACTGCGTGAGCCACAATCTCCAGAAGACCGCGCGCCTGGTGGCGGGCGTCTATGCCGGCGAGCTTCGGCGCTGCGGCCTCAGCCGTGGGCAGTTCCCCATCCTCCAGCAACTTGAGGCGTCGGGCGGCGGGGTCGCCATGTCCGTCCTCGCCCAGAGGCTCTACATGGACCGCACCACCCTGACCCGAAACCTCGCGCCCCTGGAGCGCGCCGGCTGGGTCGTCCGTGAGGCGGACCCCGGCGACGCCCGGGTCCGGCGCGTGGCGATCAGCGAGGCGGGCCGCGCGCGCCTTCTCGAAGGCCGCGAGGCCTGGCGTCGCGCCCAGGCAATCACCCTGGAGCGCATTGGCGCTGAGTCCTGGAGACTCCTTGAGGACGACCTCCGCCGTGTCCGAAAGGCCCTGTCATGACTTCGGCTCCGGCAGCCTCGCCGCTCCTCACCGACCCGCCCCTTCGACTGATTGTCCGGATGGCGGGACCCAGCGCCCTTGCCTTCCTGGTCCAGGCCGGGGTTTCCATGGCCGAGACCGGCTTCATCGCCCGGCTGGGCCTCGTCCCCCTGGCGGCCATCGCCCTGATGCTTCCGGCCCTGATGCTGATGCAGATGCTGGCCAACGGCGCCCTGGGGGGAGCGGTCTCGAGTTCCGTGGCCCGAGCCTTGGGTCGCGGCGACGGCGCTGCGGCCAACGCCTTCATCTGGCACGCCCTCGCCATCGCGGGCCTCGCGAGCCTCGTCTTCGGGGGGCTGTATGCAAGCTTCGGCCATGCGCTCCTCGTCGCCACCGGCGCCCCGGCCGAAGTGGTCGCTGAAGCCCACGCGTATGGGGCTGTCCTGTTCCTCGGCGTGGCGCCCATCTGGATCTCGGCCCTCCTGACCTCTGTCGTGCGCGGGACCGGCGACATGCAGTTTCCTGCAAGGCTGATGATCATCGGCTCCCTTGTGCAGATTCCGTTGTCCGGGGTCCTCATGCTGGGGGGGCTGGGCCTGCCTGGCATGGGGCTGAAGGGGTCCGCCGTCGCCGTGATCCTGGTCGCCACTGGCAGCTCCCTTGTCCTGATCTGGCGGCTCCTGAAGGCTGGTCGCGCCATACGGCTGACCCTGCAGGCCTGCCGCCTGCGGTTGGCGTACTTCGCAGATATTCTCCGGGTTGGCGCCCTGGCCTCCCTCTCCCCGGTCTCAACCGTGCTGACCATCGCCATCCTCAACACCCTGATCGGGCGCTTTGGGGTGGAGACCCTGGCGGGATACGGGATCGTGGCCCGCGTCGAGTTCCTGCTCGTTCCCCTGGTTTTCGGGATTGGGGCGGCGCTCACGGCCCTCGTGGGCGTGAACATGGGCGCGGGTCAGGTGGCGCGCGCCGAGCGCATCGGATGGATCGGCGGCGGTGCGGCTGCGGGCCTCGCGGGCGTCATAGGACTTGTCCTGGCGATGGCGCCCGGCCTCTGGACCGGTCTCTTCACCCGCGATCCCGCCAGTCTGGCGGCCGGCGCGCTCTACCTTCACATCGTCGGTCCGGTCTTCGCCTTCCAGGGTCTGGGCCTGGCCCTCTACTTCGCGTCACAGGGCGCCGGCGCCGTCCTTTGGCCCATCATAGCCACCCTCCTGAGGTTCGGGATCTGCGTCGTCGGCGCCGCGCTGGTCATGGGTCAGCCCCAGCCGCAGCTCGGCGCTGTCTACGCCTGCATTGCCCTGGGCATGGCGGTGTACGGCGCCGTCACGGCGGTCGCCCTCTGGCGAGGCGCCTGGCGCAGGACGGCGGCCTGAGGCCTTCGGGTCAGAACGTCATGACCAGCGCGGCGCTCAGCGACCGGGCGGGGGAGGGCGCAATGTCCTTCAGGAAGGAGGCGTGCTCGCGGATCTCAGCGTTGGTCAGGTTCCGCCCCCGGAGGCTGAGGGTGACCGGGGCGTCGGGCGAGGGGCGCCAGGACAGGCTGAGGTTCAGCGCCGTATAGCCATCCGTCGGCAGTTCAAACGGCGCCGTGCGGGTCTGGTCGCCAATGTTGCGGATCTGGACCTCGGCATCGAACGCCTCGGATTCCCAGGCCAGCTCGCCCGTCAGTCCGTAGGCCGGAATTCTCGGGGGAGGGCCAAGGTCGGTGCTCCCCCGTACGATGTCTCCTGAGAGGCGTCCGATAAGCTCCCCTGCGCCGCTTCTGAGGAGTGTTCGCTCCGCTTCGATCTCGAAGCCCATAAAGTCCGCGTCGGACTGTCGATAGACGAAGACGGGCAGGTCCTCGTAGACCTCGCCTGTCGGCCGCTCCTCGATGAAGTCGTCGTAGCGTGCCCCCCAAAGGTGCGCCTCGATGCGGTGCGAGGGCCCCTTCCAGCGCAGCGTCGCCTCCAGGGACAGGGCCGTCTCGGAGTCGAGCTTGGGGTTGCCGACCTCCCAGGTGGAGGTGCCGTGGTGGGGGCCGTCTGCGAAGAGCTCGAACTCGGTGGGTGCGCGCCCGCTCAGGGACAGGGTCAGCGCGAGGAAGAGAGGGTCGGAAGGCCTCCAGAAGACCCCTGCAGAGGCGGAGAGGTTCGTGAAGCTGCGGGTGTCCCGGGTGGTCGACCAGTCCAGGCCGGCATCGCTTCCCGGATCACTCGTCTCCCGGCCTTCGAGAGTGGCGCGCAGCGTCCGGGTGTCGAGGCGCAGGCCGGTATCGATCCCAGCCCTTCCGAACTCGAACCTTTGCAAGGTGAAGAGGCCCAACTCATTGATCTCGACGCCTGGGATGAAGGCCTCATCCCCGATGGCCTCGAAGTTTCGGGTCAGGCCCTGGAGCCCGAAGGCCCCCTGCCGCCAATCTGACCCCTGCATGACGAACTCAAGCCTTCCCTCCGTCCCGCGGGAAAGAAAGCGGGTGCCCACTGCGCCGTCGGCGACCTCGATCTCGGCGTGCTCATAGTCAGCATGCCCCACAGAGAGACGGACCTTCTCCAGCCAGCCCTCCGCCGATGGCGTCTCTCCCCGGAGATCCCACCGGGTCTGCTTCATGTGAAGACGGATCGTCTCAGGGGCCTCGTCCGACTCCACCTGGGCGTAGGGGACGCCATAGCCGGTGTCGGTTCGCTTGACCGAGAGCCCGAGGAATCCACCGTCGCCCCCGATCATGGACGCGCCCACGCCCCAGGAGTCCGCTTCGACGGAGACATTCCTCTGTCGGGTCTTGCCCGTCCGCTCCAGGCCGAGCGCCTCGGCAAGCCGGTCTGAGACGGGGTCCTCCGGGGTCTCATAGTCGCCGGACCGGCGGCTGACCCCGTCCACGGCGACGACGAGGGGACCCGCCGCGATGAGCGCGGATCCGGAGGCCGAGCGGCCATTGTCGACGCTCGACCAGGACAGGACCCCCCGACCTTCCGCAAGACCCTCCGGCTGGCGCGACGGGATCCTGTCATCCAGGACGTTGACGACGCCGCCGATCCCGGATCCGCCATAGGCGAGGGTGGACGGACCGCGAAGCACCTCGATCCGGCTGGCCTGGCCAGCCTCGCTGGGAACCGCATGGTCAGGCGAAAGGGAACTGGCGTCCACCATGCCGACCCCGTTCTGGAGCAGGAGGACCCGGGGCCCGGCAAGGCCACGGATGACCGGACGGCTGGCCCCGGGGCCGTAGGCTGTGGATCGCAGGCCGGGAAGGCCCGAGAGCAGGTCGCCGATCCCCGCGGGAGGGGTCAGGCTGATCTCCTCGGCGGAGACGAGATTTACACTGGTGGTGATCGTATCGAGGGACAGCGCGTAGGGCGCCGCCGTCACCACCACTTCGGCGACGGTGGTGGCCTCTGACTGGGCCTGTGCCGGGGCGGCCGCCAGGGCGAGGACGGCGCCTATGGCGGAGCTTGCGAGCAGTCTTGGAAGAAGCATGGGGCCTGCCTGAACGATCTCGGATTACGGTATGTTATAAAATAACATCTCGCAATATGAGCCCGCTCAGCCTGTCGTCATGCATGGAAACGCCGGCCATCACGGAAACGTGAGAGGTGGGGTTGCAACTCCAGGGCTCGCTGAAGGCTCTTTGATCCGAGGGGCCTTCCTGAGGGCCCGTTACCACAAAGGCGCACGACCATGTTTGAGCAGGTTCTCGATACCTTCATCCTCTTTGGCTTCATTGCGGCGATCGTCCTGGGCAGCCAGTACCTGAACATGCGAAGGCGCGCCCGGGTGCATGAGACCATCGAGTTGGCCCTCAAACAGGGGCAACCCATACCGCCGGAGCTGCTGGACCTGATCACCCGCCGGGATCCGGACTCCCAGAAACCCAGCGATCTGCGTTGGGGCCTGATCGCCCTTTCCATTGGCGTCGGTTTCGCCATCTTCGGGCAGATCATGGGCGCGGTGGAGCCGGACCGCCGCACGGTCCTGACAGGCCTTGCCGCCATTCCAGGCTGCATCGGTATCGCAGGCATACTCCTGCACTTCTTGGGTCGAAGGTCCGCCTGATCCGTGCCGGGCGCGTCACCCGCCGACCTGGAACAGATGCCGGACCGGCTTCTCTCCAGCCGCGCTGCGGCTGGAGATGCGGGCGCGTTCGCGATCCTTGTCCGACGGAGTCTTCCGACTCTTCGGGGGTTTCTCCGCCGGCTGGGCGCTCCGCCCGACCTCGCGGACGATCTTGCCCAGGACGCCCTGGTCGCCGCCTTCGAACGGATAGGCGACTATCGGGGCGACGGCGCCTTCGTCGCCTGGGTGCGGAGGATCGCCGCGCGTCGGTACCTTCGGGCTGTCCAGGCGCGGATGCGTCTCGCCCCTCTGGAGGCGGCGCAGGAGCCCTCCTCGCCGGCGCCGGATACCGGGCGGTCGCTGGATCTCGACGCGGCCCTGGAGCGGCTCTCGCCGGTGCAGCGTCTCTGCGTGACCCTCCAGCACGGGGCGGGCTACACCTCTGCGGAGATCTCTCAGGCGACGGGCTTGCCTGAGGGCTCCGTCAAGTCACATATCTCGCGAGGCCTCAGCCGCCTCCGCCAGGATCTGGGATCGGACCGATGACCCATACCCGAGACACCGAGCTCGACGATTTCGCCGGCAGGCTGGACGCGCTTTTCGAGTCTCCGCCGGTAGGCCTTGAGAGTTCGACGCTGGAGGTCCGGGTTCTGGCCAGGGTCTCCCGGCGCCAGAGGCTCCGCATCGGCGTCTTGAGCCTGTCAGCCTTGGCCGGCTTCGCTTTCGCCTTCTACAGCCTGTCGCAGGCCGCCCTGCCGAGGGTCGCGACGGATCGTTTCCTTGAGGGTGCTGGGAACATGGTCTCCCAGGCTCTATATGTTTCCCTAGGGTCAGGTCCGCTGGCCGCCGCAGCGACCTGCGGCGCTCTCACGGTCCTGGCGCTGGCGATCGCAAGGGTCCTCGAGGAGGTCTGAAGTCATGTCGGCGCATGCGTCCGCGGCGGAGAGCCGGATCAGCGTGAGGGATATACGTTTGCGGAAG
>JADBZH010000008.1 GCA_020402585.1 Phenylobacterium sp.
CGCCGTCCGCCAGGGACTGAACGAACAGCTCCAGCCGGGCGTTGGGACGGCCGGTCCTCGGATACCTCTGCGGCACGATGACGGCGCCGGCGGCGTTCACGTCGAACCGCTCCACGACATCGACGGTGGTGAGGTCCACCCGGGTCAGGGCGATGCGGGTCTCGTCCGGGCTCCACCAGTAGCCTGTCTGCCGGTCCATCTCCTCCTGGGCGATGAACTCGGGCGTCGCCCAGCTGCGCAGTTCGGTCCCGTCGCGGGTCAGGGCGTGGGCCTCCCCTCCCCCCGCCGGAGCGATCCACAGGTTGTCGCCCCGGACGAAGGAAACGAAGCCGCCCTTCGGGGACACGCGGGCGTCGATCTCGTCCTCCGGGGTCTCGGTCAGTCGCCGAACGGACCCGTCGGCCCGGGTCCAGAGCCAGAGGTCGCCCTCCACCGGCGCCAGGATGAACCGGCCCTCGTCGTCCCAGTCGTAGGCCACCACGCCTGAGGTCTGGACGCCCTGGCGCTCGCGGCGGCTCTTCTCGGCCTCGGACAGGTCGCGACCGGTGGGAATGAGGGCGGCGGCGTCGATCAGCCGCCGCGGCGGGCCGCCGGCGACATCCGCCGCCCAGAGGTCGGTGACCCGCGGATTGTCCGGCCGGGCGCGGAGGTAGGTGACCAGGGTCCCGTCCGGCGACAGGGCCACGCCCCGGGCCCGGGGACCGGTGAGGTCGGGGGCGGCGTAGACCCGCTCCGGGGTCAGGTCCGCCGCCGTCGCGGATCCTGTCATCAGGGCCAGGGTCAGCACTCCTGCTGCAAGTTTCATGACGCGCACCTCCGCAAGGCTGGGATCAAGACCGGCGTTGCGACGGCAAGGCAAGCCCCGTCGGGGTCAGATGAGGGCGGAAGGCTTAAGGCCCAGCTCCTTCAGAAGGGGCTCGGCATAGTCCACCCGGCCGGTCATGGTGGCGGGATCGGCCTTGGCCAGCTGGTAGACCGCCTCGGCGATGTACTCGATGGGCTGGACCCGGTCCTTGGACTGCTCGTTGATCAGGCCGTGGACGGCGACCCCGGGGGTGTCCACCAGGCCCGGCGAGACCACGTTGACGGCGATCCCGCTGGCCTGGACCTCGGAGGCGAGGCCGGTGGTGAAACGCTCCAGCGCGGCCTTGCACAGGCCATAGACCGTACCGCCGCGACCGCCCTGGTAGGGCGGCTTGGGGTGGATGCCCGCTGGCGAGGAGATGTTCACGATGGAACCCGAGCCGCGCTCGATCATCGAGGGCAGGACCAGCTGGGAGAGGTGGAAGGGGGCGTAGACCTGCACCTCCATCATCAGCTTGAAGCGCTTCTCGGTGAAGTCGACGACCGGCATGAAGTAGGTGATGGCGGCGTTGTTGATGAGGATGTCGACCGGCCCGAACAGGGCCTCCGTCTCGTCGATCAGCCGCTCCCGGTCGGCGGCAAGGGCGAGGTCGGCCTTGATGAAGGCGGCCTCGGCGCCGGCGCGGCGCAGGCGGTCCACCGTGTCATGCAGGGTGCCGGGCAGGCGGCTCTCGCCGGACTCCGCCGTGCGGGCCGAGGCCACCACCCGGGCGCCCTCCATAGCCAGGCGGGCGCAGATCGCCTCGCCAATGCCCCGGCTGGCGCCGGTCACGACCGCGACCCTGCCCTTCAGGGTTCCGTTGGGATTGATGACAGGCGAAGACATGGGCGGCCTCCCGGACCTTTTTTCGTTCAAGTTCTGCCTGAACCCTCGCCCCGGACGCGGCCCGAGGCAAGGCCCGCCGCTCCGCCTCAGCCCTGCAGAAGCGCCCGGATGGCCGCCAGGCCCTCTTCAGCCCGAGCCGCCTCGGGGGCGCCGCCCTGGGCGAAGTCCGGCCGACCTCCCGCTCCCTGCCCACCGAGGGCCTGGACCGCGGCCTTGGCCAGGTCCACCGCGCTGAGGCTCTGGGCCGCCGCGCCGGTGACGGCGACCGTAACGGCGGCCTTGCCGTCGGCGGTTCCCACCAGGGCGATGACGCCGTCGGGCAGCTGCTTTTTGAACTCCTCGGCGATGGGCCGCAGGTCCTTGCCGCCGACCCCGTCCATGACCCGGGCCAGGAGCTTCACGCCGCCGATCTCCTCGACGCCGCCGCCCGCAGCTGCGCCGCCGCCGCCGCCCATGGCCAGCTGGCGCCGGGCGTCGGCCAGGTCCTTCTCGAGCTTGCGGCGCTGGGACTCCAGGGCCTCGACCCGGGCCAGGACTTCGGACACCGGGGTGCGGAACTGTTCGGAAAGGCTGCGCGCCACCGAGGCCTGCTCGATCAACCAGCGGCGCGCCGCTTCGCCCGTCAGACCCTCGATCCGCCGGACGCCCGCGGCCACGCCGCCTTCGGAGACGATCTTGAACAGGGCGATGTCCCCGGTGCGGTCGACGTGCGTGCCGCCGCAAAGCTCGACGGAATAGGCGCCCTCGCCCTCCAGGGCCTCGCCCAGGGTCAGGACCCGCACGGACTCGCCGTACTTCTCGCCGAACAGGGCCACGGCGCCGGCGGCGATAGCCTCGTCAGGGGCCATTTCCGCGGTGAGCGCCGAGCGGTTCTGGCGGATGACGGCGTTCACCTCGGCCTCAATGGCCTCGATCTCGGCGGCGGTCACCGGGCCGCCATGGCTGAAGTCAAAGCGCACGCGCTCACCGTCCACCATCTGGCCCTTCTGGGCCACGTGCGGGCCGAGGACCCGGCGCAGGGCCGAGTGAAGGAGGTGGGCCGCCGAGTGATTGGCCCGGGTGGTGCGCCGCAGGTCGGCGTCCACCGCCAGCCGGACGCGGGAACCCACATGAAGTTCACCCTCCAGAATCTCGATCTCATGGATGAAAAGGTCGCCCGCCTGTTTCTGCGTGTCGAGCACCTTGCCGCGCCCGCCGGGCCAGGAGGCCTGGCCCACATCCCCCGCCTGGCCGCCGCTCTCGGCGTAGAAGGGGGTGCAGTCGAAGACGGCGAAGACGGTCTCGCCGGCGCCGGCGGAGCTCGCCTCGTCGCCGCCCTTCACCAGGCTGACCAGCTCGCCCTCGGCCTCGGTGCGGTCGTAGCCGAGGAACTCGGTGGCGCCGAGGCGCTCGCGGATGCCGAACCACTCGGCGGCGGCCGCCGCCTGGCCCGAGCCCGTCCAGGCCTCCCGGGCCATCTCGCGCTGGCGGCGCATGGCGTCCTGGAACCCGTCCAGGTCCACGGCCACGCCCCGGGCGCGCAGGGCGTCCTGGGTCAGGTCCAGGGGGAAGCCGTAGGTGTCGTAGAGGCGGAAGGCCACCTCGCCCGGCAGGCGGTCGCCCTCGCCAAGGCCGGTGGTCGCGTCCTCCAGGAGGGCCATGCCGCGGCCGAGGGTGCGGCGGAACCGCTCCTCCTCCTGGCGCAGGGTCTCGACAATCATGGGCTCGGCGCGGCGGAGCTCGGGATAGGCTTCGCCCATCGCGGTCACCAGGGTCGGCGCCAGCCGGTGCATCAGGGGCTCCTGGGCGCCCAGGAGGTGGGCGTGGCGCATAGCCCGGCGCATGATGCGGCGCAGGACATAGCCCCGGCCCTCGTTAGAGGGCGAGACGCCGTCGGCGATCAGGAAGCTGGACGAGCGCAGGTGGTCGGCGATGACCCGGTGGGAGGCCGCCTCCCCGCCCGGACCCACCAGGCCCTGGGAAGCCGAGATCAGGGTGCGGAAGAGGTCAGTGTCATAGTTGTCGTGCACCCCCTGCAGGACGGCGGTGATGCGCTCCAGACCCATGCCGGTGTCGATCTGCGGCTTGGGCAGGGGGCGGCGGGTCCCGTCGACCATCTGCTCGAATTGCATGAAGACCAGGTTCCAGATCTCCACGAACCGGTCGCCATCCTCCTCGGGGCTCCCGGGCGGGCCACCCCAGATGTGCTCGCCGTGGTCGTAGAAGATTTCAGAGCACGGACCGCAGGGGCCGGTGTCGCCCATCGACCAGAAGTTGTCGTTGGTGGCGATGCGGATGATCCTGTGGTCCGGCAGGCCCGCAATCCGCTTCCACAGGTCGGCCGCCTCATCGTCGGTATGATAGACCGTGACGCAGAGCTTCTCGGCCGGGATGCCGAAGTTGCGGGTCAGGAGCCCCCAGGCCAGCTCGATGGCGCCTTCCTTGAAATAGTCGCCGAAGGAGAAGTTCCCCAGCATCTCGAAGAAGGTGTGGTGGCGGGCGGTGTAGCCGACATTGTCCAGGTCGTTGTGCTTGCCGCCGGCCCGGACCGACTTCTGGGACGAGGCCGCCCGCAGGGTGGGCGGGGTCTCGGCGCCGGTGAAGTAGTTCTTGAACGGCACCATGCCGGCGTTGACGAACAGGAGGGTCGGGTCGTTCTGCGGCACCAGGGGCGCCGAGGGGATGACCTGGTGATTGTTCGCCTGGAAGTAGTCCAGGAAGGTCGAGCGGATATCATTCAGACTGGGCATGGCGCGGCTTCTGGACTGTCGGAGCGGTGGTCAGGAGCCCGACGGCCGGGCCCTTGCTGCACCGCAGAAGCCAGAGGGTTTACGGGAGTTGAACGGCCTCGCCAAGATCAAGGCCGCACGCCGCCGCCCCTCGGGTCCGGGACCCCGGCGCTCAGGCCCGGGTCCCAAACCTTTGAGGGGGATTACTCCGCGTCGTCCTCGGCGGTGGGACCGACCAGGAGTTCTTCCTCGATCACCTCGCGGGCGCCGCGCACCTGGGCCTCGATCTGGCCGGCGATGTCCGGGTTGGCCCGCAGGAACTCGCGGACATTGTCCCGGCCCTGGCCGATGCGCTGGCTGTTCCAGGAGAACCAGGAGCCGGACTTCTCGATCACCCCGGCCTTGACGCCCAGGTCGATGATCTCGCCCAGCTTGGAGATGCCCTCGCCGTACATGATGTCGAACTCGACCTCCCGGAACGGCGGGGCGACCTTGTTCTTGACCACCTTCACGCGGACATTGTTGCCGATGATCTCGTCGCGGGCCTTGACCGAACCGGTGCGGCGGATGTCCAGGCGGACCGAGGCGTAGAACTTCAGGGCGTTGCCGCCCGTCGTGGTCTCGGGCGAGCCGTACATGACGCCGATCTTCATCCGGATCTGGTTGATGAAGATGATCATGGTCTTGGCCTTGGAGACCGAGGCCGTGAGCTTGCGCAGGGCCTGGCTCATCAGGCGGGCCTGGAGGCCGGGCAGGGAATCGCCCATCTCGCCCTCGATCTCGGCCCGGGGCGTCAGGGCCGCCACCGAGTCGATCACGATCACGTCGATGGCGTTGGAGCGCACCAGGGTGTCGGTGATCTCAAGCGCCTGCTCGCCGGTGTCCGGCTGGGCGACGAGCAGCTCGTCCAGGTTGACCCCCAGCTTGCGGGCGTAGGCCGGATCCAGGGCGTGCTCGGCGTCGATGAAGGCGGCGGCGCCGCCGGCCTTCTGGACCTCGGCCACCACGTGCAGGGCCAGGGTGGTCTTGCCCGAGCTTTCCGGACCATAGATCTCGATGATCCGCCCCTTGGGCAGGCCGCCGATGCCGAGGGCGATGTCCAGGCCGAGGGAGCCCGTGGACACCGCCTCGACCTCCATGGTCGCCTTGTCCCCGAGCTTCATGACGGCGCCCTTGCCGAAGGCCCGGTCAATCTGGGTCAGCGCCGCCTCAAGGGCCCGCTGCTTCTCACCGTCTTCTTTCACCACGAGCCTCAACGCCGCCTGATTTGTCATGATCCGGGGTCCTTATCCCATGATTCCGCGGCCCGGGGCCGCCCATCGACGCCGTCGCCGATGACCTATGAGGTACCCGGTTTGTTCCGTGTTCGCAAGATGTTCTCTCTCGCCGTGGATCGTGTGCTGCGACCGCAATTGACGCCTACCACTGCCGGACGCGGCCGACGTCCACATGCACGAAGTCGGACTGCGGGTAGTAGCCAACCCCGCCGCGGCCCAGGGCGAGGGCGGCCTTGCGCACATGGCCCAGGTCGACACCGGGGACGCGGATGTCCATGGCCATGCCCTGCATGTGGAGGCTGCGCGTCGCGACGCCGGAGGAGCGGGCGTGCAGCGCGGCGTTGGACGCCGGGGAGCGATAGCCGGAGATGACCTGCACCGCCCCCTGCCCGCCCAGCGTTTCCGAGAGGGAGGCTACGAGGTCCAGGAGCCCCGGGTCGATGGGATGGACGGCGCCGGTCCGGTGATCCCGAAGGACCCGGTCGATGGCGGACAGGGCGTCCGGCAGGTAGCGCCCGGCCTCGAAATAGGTGGCGGCCAGCCTCTCGCCCGTATGCAGGTTCAGGAGGGCGAGCCGGCGGGGTGCGGCGGCTGAGGCGCCCCCGGCGATGACGGAGGGTGCGGCGAGGCCCAGGGCTCCGGCCAGCAGGCGGCGGCGTCCGATCATGGACAGGTCTCCTCTGCGCCCCGGCGGCTGTCTGCCCGCCGCAGCCCCCCCTGGCAACCCCGAAGCGGATCACATTCCCGGCAGGGCCCGGGCCAGTCGCGCATCCCATCCATAGACGTCGTCGAGGAAACCCACCTGTCCATCCGGGTCGATGCGGACCGTCCAGTGAACGACCACCAGGGCGATGGGCCTGGAGAGGGCGATGCGCTGGGTGCGCCCTGTGGCGAGGTCCGCCATCAGGCGCTCGCCGCCCCGGCCCTGGGGCGCCAGCAAGAGGTCGGCCAGGGCGAGGGGCTGCTCCACCCGCATGCAGCCGTGGCTGAGGTGGCGTTCCCGAAGCCGGAAGGCCTCCCGGCCCGGCGTGTCGTGAAGGAAGACGCCGAAGGGGCTGACCAGGTCGAACTTGACGAGCCCGAGGGCGCTGAGGGGACCCGGCGCCTGCTGAAGACGGCCGTCGAGCTGGACGAAGCCGTTCCGCTCCAGATAGCCGGGATCAAGGGCGGCCCTGGGCAGGATCTCTTCCCGGGCGATGCGGTCGGGCACGTTCCAGGGCGGGTTCAGGACCACGCCGTTGATCTCGGACAGGAAGAGCGGCGTGGGATTGCGCACGGCGCCGACGATCACCCGGAAACTGCGCACGCGGCGACCGTCCCGGAAAAGGGCGCCGACGGCGCCGCCCGTATCGATCTCCAGCCGGTCACGAGGCAGGGGCCGGGGCAGCCAGCGCCAGCGCTCCAGGTTGGCCTCGATCCGGGCGAGGCGGGTCGCGGCGGGCTCCGCCAGACGGGCCCGAGTCGCCGGCCCGACAACGCCGTCGGCCTCCAGACCGTTCCGCGCCTGCCAGGCGACCAGGGATTGCTTCAGGGGCGGGTCGAAGACCTCCGGCCGGTCAGGCGCCGCGGGCCCGGCCCCCTCAGCCGCCAGCCGCTGGCGTAGGGCCAGGACGCCCGGGCCGACGTCTCCCAGGCGAAGACGCAGGTCCTCAGGCAAATCCGGCCAGCCGCCGGCGTCTACGATCGCGGCGTAGCGAAGCCGCGCCCTGGCCAGGGCCGCGTAGGCCTCGCCGTCCGGGGCCAGGGTCGCCGACCAGGCCGCCAGACGGCCGGAGGCATAGGCGCTGGCCATTTCCTGCATCGGAGACCAGGTCGCAGGCGCCTGGGCCCAGAGCGGATCGATGTCGGCCGGCTGTACGCGAAGCCCCAGCTCGGCCTGCGCCAGGCGCTCTGTCGCCTCCCAGACCTGCGCGTCACTGGCCCAGGGGGGCGGAGGGGCTCGCCCCGCCTGCCCGAAGGCGGCCTCGAGGGCGGCGCGATCGGCGCCGGACAGGGCGAGGTCGGGAGGCGGCGCAGCGCCGGCTGCCGCCGTCAGCCCCGCCGCGAGGGCGAGGGCGGCAAGGACGGCGTGCAGCTTCATGCCTGGACTCCCGGGTCGGACGGCGAGCCCCCCGACCCCTCGTTCAGGCCGAGGGTAGGCGGCCTGCGGCCCCTGCAGCAATCCTGGGATCATCCCGGACCCCCTTCCCTCCGCACGCCGGGCGGTCAAGGATGGGAAGGACCCACCGGGAGGAGGCTCCAACATGACCGACACCGCCGCACCGATCGCCGAGGC
>JADBZH010000080.1 GCA_020402585.1 Phenylobacterium sp.
GACCTTCTCGTGGAAGGCTGTCACCCTTCCGCCGGCGTCCAGTTCGAGGATCCCGCAGTCCCTCGGACGATCCGTCCGGAAGGCCAGCAGGGTCAGGAGGATGTCCCGGTCGGCAGCATGATGAGCGGCGACCAGGTCCCCAAGGTGGGCGTCTGTCAGGTTGTCGGCGTGTACGACGAGGAAGGGAGACCTTCCAAGCCACTCCCGGTTCGCCAGGACGGTGCCGCCAGTGCCTAGAAGGGCCTCCTCGTGAACGAGTTCGATCCTCTCCCTCCAGCTACTTTGCGCCACATGATCAATGACCCGGTCGGCGAGGTGATGGGTGTTGATGCGGACTTCGCGTGCGATCCCCTGCCCCAGAAGGTGGTCCAGCCAGTAATCGAGCAAAGGCTTACCCCGTATGGGAACAAGGCACTTCGGCACGGTGTCCGTGAGCGGACGTAGGCGGGTCCCCAGTCCGGCCGCCAGGAGAAGGGCCTTCAAGGCCGGAACTCGTGCATCCTGACGACGGGTTGGGAAACCTCACGGATGAGCTCGGCCGCCGGCATGGGCGTATTCCCCACATGCGACACCTGCCAGGCCGCAGCGAGGGATCCGAGATAGGCGGCCTGCCAGATATCAGCGCCGACCCGAAGGGCCATGGCGGTGCAAGTGAAGAAGCTGTCGCCAGCACCAGCGACATCCCTCGGCGAGCGGTTGAAGGCCGGCAGGCGGTCGGTGTGATGGGCGCCGCCCTTGGGAGCAAAGATGAGAACCCCTTCGCCGCCGAGGGTCACCACGACATTCTCGGCGCCTGCAGCCCGCTGAAGGCGTTCTGCAACCATGATCAGGCCCGATTCCTCGTCGCGCAGGGCGAGACGGGCCTCGTGTTCGGTGGGCGTGATCAGAGACATCCCCCGGAACCGGGACACGTCGGACATCTGGGACGATGCCTGGCTGTCGGCGGCCATCAGGATATCCAGCTCCCGGGCTCTGGCGGAAATATGGTCGACGACGGGCTGAGGGAGGCAGCCGTAGTTGAAGTCGGAAAACAGCAGGAGGTCTGCGGACTCCAGAGCCGAATCCGCAAGGGTGTTCAGCTGACGCTGGAGGTCCGGGTTAATCGATCCCTGGCGAAGGTGATTGACACGAAGAAGGGTCTTGCCGGACGCACGATACCTTTGCTTCAGGGTGGTCGGACGGGTTTCGTCCGTGAGCAGGCTGAGAGAAACGCCCCGCGCCGACAACTCATCCTGCGCGAACCGGGCGGCCTCGTCCTGGCCGGTTACGCTGACGAAGGTCACCGAGGCGCCGAGCGCTTTGGCGTGCGCCGCCACCACGCCGGCGCCGCCGACGAACCTTCGGCTCTCCATCGGCGTGACGACCAGCGTGGGGTCCTCACGGGACATCCCGAGGGGATCACAGTTGATGTACTCATCAATGATAAGGTCGCCGATGGCGACGACCCGGAGACTCCGGAAGGCCTCGATGATCTCCACCAGATCGGTGATCCTGAACTGGTTCCGCTCCACGAAATCGATCGGCTTGACGATCTCAGAGGCCGAGGGCCGCCCCATTTCGGGCGACAACAGTTCGGAGGAGTAAAGCCGGGCCTCCCCTGAGCTGAAGATCAGCCTCCCGCCATAGGACGAAACGATCTCCTGCTCGATGTTGTAGACATCCTGGTATTCCCGGCCCTTTACCACGATTTCAGGACGAAGCCGGGAGATGAAGGTTTCGGCGGGCTCCAGCAGTGGAAGCACCTCGTGCACAGCGCCAATCGCTCTCACATCCCGGATGCGCGTCGCCTGCTGGACGGTGACGCCCTCCTGCCTGTCGGGTGAGACGCCCACCACCAGCCGCCCGCCCAACTCCGAGGCGAAGCGCAGCAGCCTGAGATGGCCGGTGTGGAGGACATTGAAGTTCCCGGAGACGAAAACGATCGCCTCGCCACCCGCTCGGAGCCGAACTCCGTGGGCCAGCAGGTCCAAGTGCGCATCGTCATCGGGAACAGTGTTCTGCACGCCGCCAAAGCCCCCAGGTTCCCAGCCGGAGCAACTTCCAGCCAACGCTCCACAAAGGCGGAATCATCCCGCACCGTGAAAGTTAGCCCTGTTCGCGAACGCGGAACAGACCGCCTGCGACGGAGGATCGCAGGCGGTCTCAGCCGGGCCTCAGTCCCGCCCCGGATCAAACGAGATCGAACCGGTCCAGCTCCATCACCTTGGTCCAGGCCTTCACGAAATCGGCCCTGAACTTCCCTGCGGCGTCGTCCTGCGCGTAGACCTCGGCCAGGGCGCGCAGCTCGGAGTTGGAGGCGAAGACCAGGTCGGCGCGGGTGGCGGTGCGCACCACCTTGCCCGTCGCCCGGTCGCGGCCCTCGAACAGGTCCTCGCCCGCCGGGGTCCAGGCCACGTCCATGTCCAGCACCTTCACGAAGAAGTCGTTGGAGAGGACGCCCACCCGGTCGGTGAAGACGCCGTGGGCCGCGCCGCCATGGTTGGCGCCGAGAACCCTCAGGCCCCCGACCAGCACGGTCATCTCGGGAGCGGTCAGGGTGAGGAGTTGGGCGCGGTCGACCAGAAGCTCCTCGCCCGCCCCCGTCACGCCGGCGCCGCGGTAGTTGCGGAAGCCGTCGGCCCGGGGCTCGAGCACGGCGAAGGACTCGGCGTCCGTCTGCTCGGCCGTCGAATCCGTCCGGCCCGGGGTGAAGGGCACGGTCACGGCCTGGCCCGCAGCCTTGGCGGCCGCCTCGACGGCCGCGGAGCCGGCAAGCACGATCAGGTCGGCCAGGGAGATCTTCTTGCCGCCGGACTGGGCCGCGTTGAAGCGCTCGCGGATGGCCTCCAGGGCGGCGAGGACCCGGGCGAGCTGGGCGGGCTGGTTGACCTCCCAGTCCTTTTGCGGCGCCAGGCGGATGCGGGCGCCATTGGCCCCGCCCCGCTTGTCCGACCCGCGGAAGGACGAGGCCGAGGCCCAGGCCGTGCTGACGAGTTCGGAGACCGACAGGCCAGAGGCCAGAACCTCGGCCTTCAGGGCCGCGATGTCGGCCGCGTTGACCAGGGGGTGGTCAACCGCCGGCACGGGATCCTGCCAGATCAGCACCTCGGCGGGGACTTCCGGCCCCAGGTAACGGGCGCGCGGGCCCATGTCGCGGTGGGTCAGCTTGAACCAGGCGCGGGCGAAGGCGTCGGCGAAAGCCTGCGGGTCCTTGTGGAACCGGCGGGAGATCGGCTCGTAGATGGAGTCGAACCGCAGGGAGAGGTCGGCGGTCGTCATCATGGGGGCGTGCTTGACCGACGGGTCGTGGGCGTCGGGGATCATGTGCTCGGGGCGCACGTCCTTGGCCCGCCACTGATGGGCGCCGGCGGGGCTCTTCACCAGTTCCCACTCATAGCCGAACAGCATGTCGAAATAGCCGTTGTCCCAGGTGGTCGGGTTGGGCTTCCAGGCGCCTTCGATGCCGCTGGTGATGGCGTCGACGCCCTTGCCGGAGCCATGGGTGCTGAGCCAGCCAAAGCCAGCCGCTTCCATCGGCGCACCCTCGGGCTCAGGTCCGACATGGGAGTCGGGGCCGGCGCCGTGGGCCTTGCCGAAGGTGTGGCCGCCGGCGACAAGGGCGACGGTCTCCTCGTCGTTCATGGCCATGCGGGCGAAGGTCTCGCGCACGTCCCGGCCGGAGGCGACGGGATCGGGATTGCCGTTCGGGCCCTGCGGGTTGACGTAGATCAGGCCCATCTGGACCGCCCCGAGGGGCTGGGCCAGCTCACGGTCGCCGGAATAGCGGTTGTCGCCCAGCCATTCGGCCTCGGGTCCCCAGTTGATGTCCTCCTCGGGCTCCCAGATGTCGGCGCGGCCGCCGGCGAAGCCGAAGGTCTTGAAGCCCATGGATTCCATGGCGACGTTGCCGGCGAGGATCATCAGGTCGGCCCAGGACAGGCTGTTGCCGTACTTCTTCTTGATCGGCCACAGCAGGCGGCGGGCCTTGTCCAGGTTGCCGTTGTCCGGCCAGGAGTTGATGGGCGCGAAGCGCTGGTTGCCCGTGCCGCCGCCGCCGCGGCCGTCCGAGATCCGGTAGGTGCCGGCGCTGTGCCAGGTCATGCGGATGAACAGAGGACCATAGTGACCCCAGTCGGCCGGCCACCAATCCTTGGATTCGGTCATCAGGGCGGTCAGGTCCTTCTTGACCGCCGCCAGGTCGAGCTTCTTGAACGCTTCCGCGTAGTCGAAGCCCGGGTCCATCGGGTCGACCTTCGCCGAACGCTGGCTCAGGATCTTGAGGTTCAGACGGTTGGGCCACCAGTCCGCGTTGGACTGGATGCTCACATTGGTCCGGCCGCCATGGCCGAACGGGCACTTGCCTTCGGATGAGGACATGTTGCTTCCCTTTAGCTCTCGCCACCGGGAAGCCCGGAGCGTCTCTACGCCTAGGTAGGAAGTCGAGCCCCATCGGGCAAATCGATTCTTTCCATTCGCACGATTGCCTGCATCAATATCAGGCTTGCGCCACAGCGCCGGTCGTCTCGACGGAGACGCTCCAGAGCCGTTCGGCGCTCTCGGGATCAAGGGCGTAGGGCATGACCCCGACCATGGGGGCCTCCGCCGCCCAGGGCGCAGCCTCGGCGCAGTTCTCCAGGTAGAGGCCGCCGATCCCTTCCAGTTCGGGTCCAACCGCCGCCCAGGCACTGGTGGAGGCGCCCTGCTCCGGGGTCTTAAAGCCGTCGCGCGCAGCGCCGGTCTCGGGATCGATCCATCCCATGGCGATCATCTCCTCGCGGGCCATGTGCCGCTGGAGCGGGGTCATGATCCCGCCGGGCATCACCGCATTGGCGTTGATCCCCCGACCGGCGAACCGGCGGTTGAAGCCGACGGCGAAGAGGCTGTTGGCGGTCTTGGCCTGGCCGTAGCTTCCCCACTTCTCGTAGGGCCGGGTCCGGTAATGGATATCGTCCCAGACGATGTCGGAGCGGCGGTGACCGATCGAGGACAGGCTGACCAGGCGGGAGGGCGCGCCGCGCGCCTGGGCGCCCCGCTCGAGCGCAGGCGCCAGCAGGACGCCCAGAAGGAAGTGGCCGAAGTGATTGGTACCGACCTGCATCTCCAGACCGTCGGCCGTGCGGTCCAGCGGACAGGCCATCACTCCGGCGTTGTTGATGAGGAGGTGCAGGGGGCGGTCGCCCCACCGGGCGCCCAGCTCGCGCACCGAGTCCAGGCGGGACAGGTCCAGCATCTCGAACCGCGCGCCGGGGCCGGTCGCCGTCCGGTTGATGTCCTCCACCGCCTGGGCCGCCAGGTTCGGCTTGCGGGCGGCGATCACTACCTCGGCTCCCGCCTCGGCCAGGGCCCGGGCCGTCTCGACGCCAATACCCGTCGCCGCCCCGGTGATGAGGACCGTCCGCCCGGACAGGTCCTGGCCGGAAACGACCTCCCGGGCCGTGGAGAAGGTCCCGAAAGGTGACGTGATGCGTTGAGCCATGGCCCTGCTCCTCTTCCCCGCGACAGGCGGGGCTTGCAGACTGCGAACCTCGCACGCCCGGGGATGCGGCGTCCACCTCGGGGCCAGGCCTCGCGCCCCGGGAGTTCAATTCGAAGGCTTCTCACCCCGCCCCTGTCGTGATTGCATCCCGGAAAAGGGAGGAGACCGCCATGGGCAAGCTGTGGTGCGGCGATCGCGAGACGACGGCCGAGGCGATCCGGGAACGCGCCCTGAAGGCCGCCTCCGGTCTGGAAAGCCTGGGGGTGAAGGAGGGCGACGCCGTCGCCTTCTGCCTGAGGAACGAATTCGCCTTCTTCGAGGTCGGCCAGGCGGCGGGCATCCTCGGCGCCTTTCCCGTCGCCGTGAACTGGCACTGCACCCTGGATGAGGCTGACTACGTCCTGAAGGACTGCGGCGCCCGGGTGCTTGTGATCCATGCCGACCTGCTGGCCAGCCTTCGCCCGGCGATTCCGGAGGGTGTGCAGGTCATCGGCGTCCGCACGCCGACGGAAATCGCGGCCGCCTACGGGCTTGCGCCGGGGGACTGTGATGTCGCGCCGGGGGACATCGAATGGGGATCCTGGCTCGAGGGCTTTGCGCCCTGGTCCGGAGAAGCCCGCCGTGCGCCCAGCGTCATCATCTACACCTCGGGCACGACTGGCCGGCCCAAGGGGGTCAAGCGTGGGGTGGCGAGCGACGAGCAGGCCCAGGCCTCGACGGCCATGCTGCTGCGCTCCTACGGCTATGCTGACTGGATGGACCGGCCGCAGGAGATCGTCACGGCCGTTGTGGGCCCGATCTACCACTCCGCCCCGAACGCCCATTCGAACGTCTCGGTGAACATTGGCGCCAATGTCGCCGTCATGCCGAGGTTTGACCCCGAGGCCCTGCTCGCCCTGATCCAGGAGAAGCGGATCACCCACCTGAACATGGCGCCCATCATGTTCAACCGACTCGTGAAGCTGCCGCAGGCGGTGAGGGACCGCTATGACCTCTCGTCCCTGCGGTTCGTGGCCCACGCCGCGGCGCCGGTCTCACCTCCCGTGAAGCGCGAGATGATCGAGTGGTGGGGGCCGGTGATTAACGAGTACTACGGCTCGACCGAGATGGGGAACGTCACCTTCTGCACCGCGGAGGAGTGGCTGGCCCATCCGGGGACCGTGGGAAAGCCCATGCCCAACGCCATTGTCCGCGTGGTCGATGCGGACGGGAACGACTGCCCCGTGGGCGTGCCCGGCGAGGTGCTGGGCCGCAACATCGGCTCGGTGGATTTCACCTACCATGGCGATGAGGCCAAGCGGCGGCGGGCGGAGAAGTTCGGCCTGATCTCGCCGGGGGACATCGGCTATTTCGACGCCGACGGCTTCCTGCACCTGTGCGACCGCAGTTCGGACATGGTGATCAGCGGGGGCGTGAACATTTACCCGGCCGAGATCGAGGCCGTGCTGCTCAAGATGCCGGGCGTGGCCGACTGCGCGGTCTTTGGCATTCCGGACGAGGAGTATGGCGAGGCCCTCTGCGCCGTGGTCCAGCCCCAGGAGGGTCAGGGCATTGATCCCCAGGAGGTGAAGCTCTGGATCCGCGGCCAGCTGGCCAGCTTCAAGGTCCCGCGGGAGGTGCAGTTCAGCGCCGCCCTGCCCCGCGAGGACTCCGGCAAGATCTTCAAGCGCAAGCTGCGCGAGCCCTGGTGGGAGGGGCGCGAACGGCGGATCTGAGGATCAGGGCGTCACGATCCCGA